>NZ_CAXGSH010000064.1:0-22650 GCF_964012375.1 uncultured Salinisphaera sp. | reverse complement strand
TTGGACACGGGTTTTCGCAGATAGCCCACCGCCCCCGCTTTTTGCGAATAGCCGGTGTCGTCGGCCGCCGACACGATATGCACGGGAATATCGCGGGTACGCTCGTTCGCCTTGAGCCGATCCAGTACCGCCCAGCCGTCGAGCCCGCCGGGCAGGCCGAGATCCAGCACGATGGCGTCGGGCAACTGCTGGCGCACCATGTCCAGCCCCTGCTCGCCATTGGGCGCGATGCTGCATTCGAAACCGCGTGCCTGTGCGGCCTGGGCCACGATTCTTGCAAAGGTCGCGTCGTCGTCGATGATCAACACATGCGGGCGCCCCGAGCGCGGACTCGCGCTGCTGGACAGCGCCCGCGCCGCGGTCAAGTTGGTCTGTTCGTCCACACGCCGGGTGAGCGGCTTGTCGCTGACCCTGGGCGATATCTCGATATCGGCATCCAGCACGCGCCGGACATAGATCGAGAAACGACTGCCCGCCCCCAGCTCGCTTTGTACGTCGATTTCGCCGCCCAGCAGACGTGCGAGTTCGCGCGATATCGACAGGCCCAGGCCCGTACCGCCGTAGGTGCGACTGGTACTCGCGTCCACCTGTTCGAAGGCCTGGAATATCTGTTCGAGACGATTTTCCGGAATGCCAATGCCCTCGTCGATAATATGAACGGCGAGCGCATTCTCGTGGGTGAGCCCCTCGGTCCTGAACACGGTATCGTCCGCGGGGACCACGACCTCCACCCGCACCGTGCCCCGTTCGGTGAACTTGATGGCGTTACTCACCAGGTTGCGTATCACCTGATCGAGCTTGCCGGCATCGGTCACCAGGGTATCGGGCACGCCCACACCGACATGCACCTCGAAGGCGATCCCCTTGTTCTGGGCGACGTGGCCAAAATCGCGCTCGATACGGCGCACGACGCCGTCCACTTCCGTACGTTCCGGCGTGACCGCCATCTTGCCGGCCTCGATCTTCGACAGATCGAGAATATCGTTGATCAGACGCAGCAAGCCGGTACCGGACTCGTGGATGATCGCAGCGGCCTCGGCCTCTTCTTCATCGAGATGCCCCGCGCTGTTATCCGCCAGGCTGCGCGAAAGAATAAGAAGACTGTTGAGCGGCGTACGCAGCTCGTGCGACATGTTGGCCAGGAAATCCGACTTGTACTGGCTGGTCCGGGCGAGCGCCTCGGCACGGCGCTTGGTTTCCGAGTGCAGCCGCGCCAGTTCCTGCTGCTGTTTGCGCATGAGCTCCTGACGCTGGCGAAGTTCCTCGTTGGTGGCCTGGAGTTCGTCGGATTGAACCTTGAGCTCTTCTTCCGAGGCGCGCAGCTCCTCGGACTGAGCATTGAGCTCCTCGCTTTGCATGCGCAGTTCGCTGTTCGCGTTCTTGAGTTCTTCCTGGCGATCACGCAGGCGCTGTTCGGACTCTTTCAGCGCCTCGGTCTGTGCCCGGCTCTGTTCGAGCAGCTCGACCGCGCGCCGCGTGCGCGCCAGAGATAGCAGCCCGAGCCCAACGCTCGGCATAAGCGTATTCAGAAGCTCCTGTTGGGCTTCGGTCGGCGTCTTGAGCATGCCCAGCTCGAGCACACCGAGGATACCGCCGCCCGCTTTCGCAGGCGCGATCAACAACACCTCCGGCGTGAGCTCACCCAGCCCGGAACGCACGCTTAGATAGTTAGTCGGCACATCGGTGAGCAGTATCTGCTCGCCGCTGTCGATCACCTGCCCTACCAGCCCCTCGCCGGCTTCGAAGGTCTGGGCTACGTCGCGGCTGTAGCCATAGCTCGCGGCCAGCGCGAAAACATCGTCCCGGTCATTGCCGGCGACCGGCGTGAACAGCGCCGCATAGCCGGCCCCGAACAGCGGGGCCAGTTCTTCGAGAAGACGTTTGCCCACTTCCTGCTCGGACTTGCATTTCTGCAACGCCACGGTGATTTGCGAACGATGATCGCGAATCCAGGCCTGGCTATCCTGTTCGATGATGATCTGGCGGAACTTTTCGAGCGCGTTCGCGACTTCGCCGATTTCGTCTTTGCGTTCACGAAAGTGCACGTGCAGGGTGCGCTCGCCCTCGGCAAGCCGGGTGGTCATCTTGGCGAGTACGCTCAACGGCCGGGTCACGCGCCGCACGATTGCACGGACCATGAACAGCCCGGTCAGTAGGCCGAACAACAGCACGCCGAACAACAGCCAGCGTGCGCGCTCCTGGCGGTAATCGATCAACGCCACGCTGCGATCGAGTTCGTTTTGCACCTGGAACCGAAACTGATTGAGGTTGTGGCGCAGTGCGTCGGTCAGTTCGATGCCGCGTCCCTGGCTGAGCTCTCGCCGTGCCGTGGCCAGGTTACCCGCGGCCACTTCGTCGACCACCGGCACGATCACATCGGCATGCCATTGCTGCTGCAGACGCTCGATGGCACTGAGGCGGCGTCGCTGGAGCGCCGACTCGTCGCTATAGGCGTAAAGGCTGTCCAAGGCCACTTCGAACTGGGCGGTCATCCGTTCGATGGTTTCCACGAACTGGCGGTCGCCGGAAAGCGCATAGCCACGTAGCGCACTCTGACTCTGGGTCACGGCTTCGTCGAGCTCTGCGGTGCGGGTAAGCGTACTGGCCACGTCGTCGGACAGAGCCCGCGCAGAGCGCACGTTTTCGGCAGAAAACAAACTGACTACACAAGCCGTGCCGAACAGGAGAAGCAGGCATACGACCGAGCCGATCAGGCCCTGTCGTATCGACAGCTGACGCCAAAAAGCCTCCGAGCTTTTCGCCATTTTTTCCGTGTTAGGCATTGATTGTTCTACTCATACACGCGCGTGCGCACGCGCGAAAAACGTGTCGTCATCAGTGGGCTTCGCAGCGATCGAAGTTCAGCCGTATCGGGCCACGATCCCGCCAGCGTGCCGCATAGCGCGCCGGATTGCATGCCAGCGCCTGCAAACCGAAGCGAGAGCGCGGCGCCGGACTGCTTTCCATGCGCGCCCGAGCGGTCGCCGCCAGGGCCGGGAACAATTCCAGACCGGTGCGCGCTTCGATGGTGGCGATGGCGACGACGAACTCATCGAGCGGCTCGTCGCCGCGTACGGCCTGGGGCACCACGAATGCCATGGCCTGCCAGCGGCCGTGGTCGTCGCGCGCCACCCAGATACGAAAGAAAGCCGCCGGCGTACGAGAGGCCTTGTCCTGCTCACCCCAGGGGTCTGTGCTGCGCTCGTTATCGGCCGCGATCGGACCGACCAGCACCCACAGCGGCGAATGCGCCGGCGCCACGTCGTCGATCTCGACCTCCTCCAGGCGTTGCCAGAGAAGCTGGTTCAAGCGTGGGCGCTGCGGCACGACGTTGCTGTAATAGAAGCTCTGGCGCTGGGCTTTTTCCCCATAAAGCTGGCTCATGGCGTAGTTGGGCGCCAGATGACCCCGATCGTAGGCCGGCCCGGCATAGATATGCGTATCCGTGACCGTATTAATGCGCGGGTCGTCGATGAACGGCGGGCGTGGCCGATTGACGTAGTCCACGACCGCCGTCAGACGATATGCCACCCATGCCGCTCGTCCACGCGCTGCGTCGTAGCCAATCACGAATCCATCGTTTTCGATAAGCCGTATATCCCGATCAGATGAACGCGGCAAACCCAGCTCTGCCGGCCATGACGCGTCGGCCCGCGCGGTCGGCGCGAGCGCGATGCTCGTAAGCAGGCAGAGTATGGCAATCGCGGGAACGATTGAATGCGCAAAGAGTCTATGATTCAAGCACGGATGATGTCGTAGAAAGCGGTTTATATGCATTGTTCAGGCAAAGATTTCTTTGCGAATAAAGCGTGATAGCCTCTCAACCATACTCAATTCGAGATCGACAAATGAACGCGGAACGCACTCTTCGAACTTCGCGCGCGCAGACAGCGCTGGCCACCAACAGCGTACTGCGCAACACCTACATGCTGCTGTCGCTGACGCTGCTGTTCTCAGCTCTGGTTGCCGGCACGGCGATGGCGCTCAACGCGCCGCACCCGGGGCTGATCATCACCCTGGTGGGCTATTTCGGTTTGCTGTTCGCGGTGGAGAAGACCAAGAACAGCGGCATGGGGCTGGTCAGCGTTTTCGCTCTGACCGGTTTCATGGGCTATACCATCGGCCCGATTCTCAATCTGTACATCAACAATTTCTCCAACGGCACCGAAATCGTCATGCTGGCGCTGGGCGGCACCGGCACGATCTTTCTGGGCATGTCGGCCTATGCGCTGGCCTCCGGCAAGCGCTTCAATCAGTGGGCCGGCATGTTGTTCATGGGCATTCTGGTTGCCTTCGTAATGAGCATCATCGCGGTCGTGTTCTCGATCCCGGCTCTGTCGATGGCGGTCTCGGCCCTGTTCGTGCTGCTGATGTCGGGCCTGATCGTCTATCAGACCGGCGAAATCGTGCACGGCGGCGAAACCAACTACATCACGGCGACCGTCACCCTGTTCGTGACCATCTACAACCTCTTCCTGAGCCTGCTGCAGCTGCTCGGCGTGTTCATGGGCGAGGAGTAGCGCCTAACGCCTTGAAAGGCGGGCAGTAACCAGACTGCCTCACAACCCGGAGCGCGTCCCGCGCTCCGGGTTTTTTTATTGCCGCGTCGGTTCATTCAGCCGCATATCGGGTCACGACAATGGCGAACAGCCATACCGCCCGAATCGAACCCGACCGGGTGCGCCGACCCGGGCCGGCGATAACCGCCCCGCGCACCGGCCCAGAGCGTAGTTCGACGCGCCGGGCGCGCGGCGCCAAGCAAGGATCATTCGCGTCAATTCGACGTTCTTGTGCGCACGCGTGAAGCACGCGCCGGGGCGTCAACGATCCGGGCGGAACCAGCCAAGCGTTTCGTTGAGCCGGACCACCTCGCCCACAATCAGCAGCGCGGGGCCCTCGATCGTTTCGCGGGCAACCCGTGCCGGCAGGTCGGCCAACGTGCCGACCACGAGCCGCTGGCGCACCGTCGTGCCTTCAATCACCAACGCCGCGGGCCAGTCGTCGCTAAGCCCATGTTCACGCAGCGCCTCACAAATGACCGGCAAGCTCTTGACCGCCATGAAGAACACGACCGTCTGACCGACCCGTGCCAGCTGCGGCCACGGCAGTTCCAGCTCGCCCTCCTTCAGATGACCGGTAACGAACGTCACCGACTGGGCATGGTCGCGATGGGTGAGTGGAATACCGGCATAGGCCGCACAGCCGCTCGCCGCGGTTATTCCGGGCACGACCTGGAACGGAATACCAGCATCGGCGAGCTGGGCGATTTCCTCGCCACCACGACCGAATACGAAGGGGTCCCCGCCTTTCAGGCGCAGTACGCGCTTGCCTTCGCCGGCCAGCCGTACCATCAGCGCATTGATGTCTTCCTGGGGCAAGGTATGGCGCGAGGCCCGCTTGCCGACATGAATACGCTCGGCCTTCGGGTTAGCCAGCTCGACGATCGCAGCCGGTATAAGGCTATCGAATAGCACGACATCGGCGCGTTGCATGAGCCGCAGCGCGCGCGAGGTCAACAAGTCCGGATCGCCCGGCCCGGCACCCACGAGATAGGCCTCGCCCCGGGTCGGTACCACCGGGCTGTCTTCGGCCAGAAGCTGATCGAGTTCCTCACGCGCCTGCGCGAGTCGCCCGGTAAACACCTTTTCGGCGATCGGTCCATCCAGTACCCGCGACCAGAAACGGGCGCGATGATGCCGCGGCAGCTTCTGCTTGACCACGTCGCGAAAATCCGCCGCCAGTCCGGCGAGATCGCCATAGGCGCGTGGCAGCCAGGCATCGAGGCGACTACGCAGAATACGGGCGAGCGTTGGCGCTTGGCCGTCGCTGGAGATGGCGATCTGCAACACGCCGCGGCGTACGACCGCCGGCACCAGAAAATCCGATGCGCCGGCATCGTCGGCGCGCTGAACCAGCGAACCGGCCTCGTGCGCGGCCGTGGCCACGGCGCTATTGATCGCGGGCTCATCGGTACAGGCGAACACGAGCGCGATACCGTCGACGTCAGCCGCTTCGAACGCCCGCTCGATCAGGCGTAGCCGATTTGAATCCGCCCATGCTCGTACCGCCTCGCCAACCGAGGGCGCAACCACCGTCACAGCGGCGCCGCTATCGAGCAGGCGCTCGATACGGCGCGTGGCCACAGGCCCTGCGCCGACCACCAGAACGGGGCGCCCGGCAAGGCGAACGAAAATCGGCAAACTGGAAACGTTTTTCGACAAAATAGCAGTCAGGGGGCAAGCCTCAGCCTGATGAGGTGAGCGACACGACGCTATCAAACAGCATGCTCGCGCCAATCACCAACAGCAGAACCGATATGATCGGCCGCAGCAGGCCATCGGGCAAGCGCGAACCCAGCCGCGTACCCAGATAGATACCCGGTATCGACCCGAGTAGCAGAAACCCGAGTACCGGTAGATCCGTGGTGCCAAGGCTCAGATGGCCCATGCCGGCCACCAGGGTCAGCGGCACGGCATGGGCGATATCGGTTCCCACGATCCGTATCGCCGCCCGGCGCGGATAGAGCAGCAGCAACAGCGTGGTACCGAGCACGCCCGCGCCGACCGACGACAGGGTGACCAGTACACCCAGCACCACCCCGCCCACGACCGTGATCGCCGGGCGTAGCGCCAACAGACGCGGCGGCAGGCCGGATTCGCCCAGGTTCTCCTCGCCGATACGGGCCATGATGCGCTTGCGTACCAGGGTAAGAACCGCGGTCGCGATGATCGCGACACACAAAGTGATCGTCATCAGGTGCTCGACCCAGGGGTCGAGCCCGACATAGTGCAGCCAGAAAATCGTGAGTACCGCAGCCGGCAGGCTGCCGCTGGCCATCAGCCCCACCACCGACCAGTCCACGGTCTGCTGGCGGCCGTGCAGCCAGGTTCCGAACCCCTTGGTTCCGGCGGCATACAGCAGGTCGGTGCCCACCGCCGCGGAGGGGGCAAAGCCAAAGATCAGAATCAACAGCGGCGTCATCAGGGAACCACCGCCGACACCGGTCACGCCGACGGCTACGCCGACCAGCAACCCGGCTAGGCTGAACGCAATCATCGTCTGCGCTACTCTCGGAGCAAGCAAGAAAGCGCGCAGGCTATCAGGTGGCTGTCAAATCGGATAGAACTATATATTCATGCTTTAATAAGATAACGGCATAACGTGATCGACCCTTTCCTGCCATGAAATTGCGCCAGCTCGTCTATATCAACGAAGTCGCCAAGCGTCGACTCAACATCACCGCCGCGGCAGAAGCGCTGCATACCTCCCAGCCCGGGGTAAGCAAGCAGATCCGGCTGCTCGAAGAAGAGCTCGGCGTGCTCGTGTTCGAACGCAACGGCAAGCATCTGGATCGCATCACGCCCGCGGGCGCACGGATTCTGGAGACCACCCGCCGTATTCTCTCCGAGGTCGAGAACATCACCCGCACGGCCAGCGAGTTCGCCGACGCGGATCGCGGATCGCTGTGCGTAGCCACCACCCATACCCAGGCCCGCTATGCCCTGCCGCCCGTGGTCGACGCCTTTCGTCGCGAATATCCTCAGGTGTCGCTGCATCTCAACCAGGGCGCGCCGCCCCAGATCGCCGGCTGGGCCGCCGCCGGGGATGCCGACTTCGCCATCGCCACCGAAGCCCTGGAGCACTACGACGAACTGGTGATGCTGCCCTGCTATCACTGGAACCGCTGCGTGCTCGTGCCCCGCGATCATCCGCTGGCCGATACGCCCAGGCTGGAACTGGCCCGGCTCGCCGAGCAGCCGATCGTGACCTACACCTTCGGTTTTACCGGACGTTCGCATCTGGACGCCGCGTTCGAAGCCGAGGGCCGCACCCCCAACGTGGTGCTCACCGCGGTGGACGCGGACGTAATCAAGACCTATGTACGCCTGGGGCTCGGCGTGGGCGTGATCGCGAACATGGCCTACGACCCGGTCGCCGACGCCGACCTTGTACGTCTGGACGCCAGCCACCTGTTCGCCTCCAGCACCACGCATATCGGCTTTCGGCACAACCTGTTCCTGCGCGGCTATATGCGCCGCTTCATCGAGATCTTCGCGCCGCATCTGACCAGCGCGGTGCTCGACGAGGCCCTGGCCGAATACCCGGGTGCCCGCTACGACGCGCTGGTCAAGCAGCTCTGGGCCGAACTGCCCGAACTGTAGTGTTGCCTTCGGCCTGTCGTCACGGGATATGCGATCGCAATCCCCAACGAATAATGATCGGTCGGAGGCAATCCGGCGTTACGGTTCATGGGCTGGCTCGCTGACGTGGCACATGACGTGGCACAACCACGCGGCACTCGCGATGCCTTGTCCTGCCGCGGCCTGGTCGCCGATGCGGTGGCCTATCTCGCGACGACAGGCCCAAGGGCCGTGTCTTCGCGGTCATGTGCGGACCACCGGCTTGCTTGAATTCAACCAGCCGCGTTTCACACATAGCCAGGTCGGTCTTTAGTCGACCGACACGCCTGCCCGCACCCGAAACCGGGTGCAGGCGCGCACGCCATCCATGACGAATCAGGCTTCGATACGCGTTACCCCGCCCATGAAGGGCTGCAACGCGGTCGGAATATCCACGCTGCCGTCCGCGTTCTGGTAGTTCTCCAGCACGGCCACCAGGGTGCGCCCGATGGCGAGCCCCGACCCGTTGAGCGTATGCAACAGCACCGGCTTGCCGGTTTCGGGGTCGCGATAGCGTGCGCCCATGCGCCGGGCCTGAAAATCGGTGCAGTTGCTGCACGAGGAAATCTCGCGATAAGTGTTCTGGCTCGGCAGCCACACTTCCAGATCGTAGGTCTTGGCCGCGGCAAAGCCGATATCGCCGGTGCAGAGCGTGACCACGCGATACGGCAGCGCAAGCCCCTGGAGGATGGACTCGGCGCTGGCGGTCAATGCTTCCAGCGCCGCGGTCGATTCACTCGGCGCCACGATGTTCACCATCTCCACCTTCTCGAACTGGTGCTGGCGAATCATGCCGCGCACGTCGCGCCCGGCCGCGCCCGCTTCGGCACGAAAGCACGGCGAATGGGTCACGAACTTCAGCGGCAGCCGATCGTGCTCGACGATTTCGTCGGCCACGATATTGGTCATCGGCACTTCGGCGGTGGGAATCAGGTAGTAGTCCTCGGGCTCGGCGAGCCGGAACAGGTCTTCGCCGAACTTGGGCAGCTGACCGGTGCCGTAGAGCGATTTCGAGTTGACGATATAGGGCACGTTCAACTCGGTATAGCCGTTGGCAGTATGCGTGGCGAGCATGTAGGCAATCAACGCCCGGTGCAGTCGGGCCACGCCACCCTGGAGCACGGTAAAGCGCGCGCCGGTGAGCTTGGCGGCAGTGGCCGCATCCAGGCCGTCGAGCATTTCGCCGATCTCGACGTGGTCGCGCACCTCGAAATCGAAGGCGCGCGGCTCGCCCCAACGCCGCGTTTCGACGTTGTCGTCCTCGCTGGCGCCGACCGGTACATCATCCGCGACCAGATTGGGCAGGCCGGCCCGAATGGCGTCCTGTTCTTGCTGGATGGTGTCCAGCTCGGCCTTGGCCGCATCGAGCTGGTCGCCCAGATCGCCCACCTCGGCCTTGAGCGGTTCGATATCCTCGCCGGCAGCCTTGGCCTTGCCGATTGCCTTGGATCGCCGATTACGCTCGCCCTGCAGTTCTTCGGTGCGCGTTTGCAGCGTCTTGCGGCGCGCATCGAGATCGGCATAGGCCGAGGCGTCGAAATCGAAGCCGCGCTTTTTCAGCGCCGCCGCGACGGCCTGTGGATCGTTGCGAAGCAGGCGGGGATCGAGCATAACGTCGTCGTCATTGGATTTGCGCGGCATTATATGGGGCACAGCCGCCGCCTGCAGCCCGACAGCCGTCGGCGGCAAGCTGCATGGGCCACCGTAGCCCGAACCGATCCGAATAGAGACGGCCGCCAGCGGCCGCGGGGGAATTCGTCATCATAAGCGCCTGGATACTGGTTACCAGCTCGATCGTCTATATCGGCATCCTGTTCGCGATCGCCCACTTCGGCGACCGCCGCGGCCGGGCGAACAAGCGCCCGGGCTCGCGCCCGGTGGTGTATGCGCTGTCGCTGGCGGTCTACTGCACGTCATGGACATTTTTCGGCAACGTCGGCAGCGCGGCAACGCACGGCTGGACCTATCTGCCCATCTATGTCGGGCCGATGTTCGCGTTGCTGGTGCTGTCACCGATCCTGCGCAAGATGTTGCTTATCGCCAAGCAACAGAACACCACATCGATCGCCGACTTCATCGCCGCGCGCTATGGCAAGTCCCAGGGGCTGGCGGCGCTGGTGTCGGGCATCGCCCTGTTCGTGGTGCTGCCCTATATCGCCTTGCAGCTCAAAGCGCTGACCATGTCGTTCTATACCCTCACGCAGGGCGCACAGATAGCCAACGCCGACGCCAAGCCGCATGTGCCCTGGGTGGATACCGGGCTTTATGTCGCGGTGTTGATGGCCGTGTTCACCATTTTCTTCGGCACCCGGCACGTGAACCCGCGCGAGTCGCATCAGGGCCTGATCCTGGCGATTGCCTTCGAGTCGGTGGTCAAACTCGCTGCCTTTCTGTTCGTGGGCCTGTTCGTGGTCTACGGCATGTTCAACGGCCTGGGCGACCTGTTCGCTCAAGCCGGGCAAATCGACAAGTTCAACCAGTTGTTCGACGCGCCGCTGCTGGATGCCCGCTTTGCAACCACCTGCATCCTCGCCGTCGGCGCCACGCTGTGCCTGCCGCGCCAGTTCCACGTCGGCGTGGTGGAAAACACCGACACGCGCGACCTGAATACGGCGCGCTGGCTGTTTCCGCTGTATCTGCTGCTGATGTCGCTGTTCGTGATCCCACTGGCCGCTGCCGGCCTGGTGCTGTTCGAACCGGGCCAGGTCAATCCCGATCGTTTCGTGCTCGCCCTGCCGCTGGCGGCCGACGCGCCCGGCGTGGCCCTGGCCGCCTATATCGGCGGCGTATCGGCGGGCACCAGCATGGTGATCATGGCCACGGTGACGCTGGCGACCATGCTCTGCAACGAAGTCGTGGTCCCGCTGATACTGCGTATCCCGCGCCTGGGCTTCATCGGCCGCCGCGATATCGGCAACGCGCTGCTGCATATCCGGCGCGGGCTGATCGTGCTGATTCTGTTTCTGGCCTGGTGCTGCTACCGCCTGTTCGGCAACTCGGAGGCCCTTGCATCCATCGGGTTGCTGTCCTTCGCCGGCGTCGCGCTGTTTCTGCCGCCGCTGATCGGCGGGCTGTACATCCGCGCCATCGGTCGGCGCGGGGTCGTCGCAGGGCTGGCCGCGGGGTTGGGCGTCTGGATCTATACGCTGGTGCTGCCCAACCTGGCCGCGGTGGGCTGGCTGGATGCCGGCTGGGTGGCCACCGGGCCGTTCCATATCAGCTGGCTCACGCCGCATGCGCTTTTCGGCTACGACTTCGGCGATACGCTCACCCACGGCGTGTTCTGGATCCTGCTGGTCGATATCGTCGTCATGACCGGCGTATCGCTCAACAGCTCGACCAGCCTCATCGAACGCGCCCAGGCCATCGCCTTCGTCGATCTCGGCCTGCAGCGGGCCCAGCGTCGCCGTACGGAGACCCGCCAGCCGGCGATCCGCGTCGCCGAGCTGGAAGTGCTGCTGCAGCGCTTTCTCGGCGTGCAGGCGGCGCATGCCGCGCTCAACGAATATGCCGGCAACCACGACCGCGAAATTCTGTCGAATCAGCTCGTGGATGCGCATTTGCTGCAGTTCGCCGAACGCCGGCTCGCCGGCGTGGTGGGCAGCGCCTCGGCACGGCTCATGCTCGCATCCGGGCTACGCCAGCGCGATCTGGCGATCGAGGACATGGTGCGTCTGATCGACCGTACCGCCGACGCGGTACAGTTCAACCGCAGCGTATTGCAGGCCGCCCTGGAAAATATCGAACAGGGCATTTCCGTGATCGATCAGGACCTGCGACTGGTGGCCTGGAATACGCGGTATCTCGAGCTGTTCGAATATCCGCCCGGGCTGGTACGCACCGGCCGCCCGGTGGCTGATCTGATTCGCTTCAACGCCATGCGCGGGGAATGCGGCCCGGGCCCGGTCGAAGAACATGTGCGCAAGCGCCTGGCGCATATGCGTGAAGGCCGGGCGCATCGCTTCGAACGTCACCGACATAACGACACCGTGCTGCAGATGACCGGCAGCCCCATGCCTGGCGGCGGCTTCGTTACCACCTTCAACGACATCACCGCCTTCAAGCGCACCGAAGCCGCGCTGACCCGGGCCAACGAACAGCTCGAAGCCCGCGTGACCGAACGGACCGCGGCCCTCAGCCGCGCCAACGAAGGGCTACGCCGGGAAAACGATCAACGCGCCGCGGCCCAGCAGGCAGCCCAGCAGGCACGCCGGGAGGCCGAACGCGCCAACCTGAGCAAGACCCGCTTTCTGGCCGCTGCCAGCCACGATCTGCTGCAGCCGCTGAATGCCGCGCGTTTGTTCGCCGCCACGGCCCGAGAACGCGGTCATGCCGACCAGACCGAGGCACTGACCCATATCCAGACATCACTGGAGGCGGCGCAGTCGCTGCTCGAGCCGCTACTGGATATATCCAAGATCGATGCCGGCGCCTGGGACGTCAGCCCGCGCGCTTTTGCGCTGACGCGCGTGCTCGACCCGCTCACCGCCGAGTTCTCCGTACTGGCACAGGAGGCAGGCCTGGATCTGCACAGCGTAACGTCAAGCTGCTGGGTGCGCTCCGACCCCGCCCTGCTACGCCGTATTCTGCAGAACTTTCTCTCCAACGCCGTACGCTATACCCCGCGGGGCCGCGTGCTGCTGGGCGTACGTCGCAGCCGCGATCACGTGCGCATACAGATCTGGGATACCGGCCCCGGGATCGCGGACGAACAACTGGGCACGATCTTCGAAGAATTCTCGCGCGGCGCTTCCACCGCCGTCTCGGGCGATCGTGGCCTCGGCCTGGGCCTGTCGCTGGCCGATCGCATGGCGCGCCTGCTGGGCCATCGCATCGAGGTACGCTCGAAGCTCGGCCACGGCACCCTGTTCTGTCTGGAGGTGGAACGCGCAGCGCCGGGCGACGATACCGATACCCAAAGCCGTGTGCTCAATCCCGCCGACGAAGCCCAGGCGCTGGCTGGGTGTCAGATTCTGTGCGTGGATGACGACAACGCATCGCTCGATGCGCTCACCGGCCTGCTCGAACGCTGGCAGGCCGAATGCATCACCGCGCCCGCCGAGGACGCGGCCGCGGTGGCCACCGACCTGGATATCGAGATCGCGGTGCTGGATTTCGACCTGGGCAGCAACACCCCGAACGGCCTGGAGCTGGCCGCCCGCCTGCTCGAGGTGCGCGATCTGCGCTGTCTTCTGATTACCGCCAACCGCGATCGCGCGATCGTCGACCGCGCCCGGGCCATGGGCGTAAACGTGCTTTACAAGCCGCTGGAACCGGCGAAGCTGCGGGCCACGCTGGCCATGCTTGCCCGTGCTTGAGGCCCGGGCTCAGGCCTCGCCGTTGCTCGGTGCCCCCGGCGCGCTTCGGCCGTAGCTTGCCCAGTCGATTTCCAGGCTGCGCGCGGCGATAACGGCCTGGGTGCGCGTATGCACACCCAGCTTGCGCAGAATCGCGGTGATATGCGCTTTCACCGTCGCCTCGGAAATATCCAGGTCGATCGCGATCTGCTTGTTGAGCAGGCCGTCGGTCAGCATGACCAGTACCCGCTGCTGCTGCGGCGTGAGCAGCGCCAGCTTATCGGTGAATTCGTTATCGCTGTTGGGTACTTCATCGACCGCCTCCGGCGCCCAGCGATCGCCGGCCAGTACGGTATCGATCGCGTGCGCCATCGTTTCTGGCGATGCCGATTTCGGGATGAAGCCGGCCGCACCATGATCCAGCGCTGCGCGGGCGACACCCGCGTCCTCGTAAGCCGAGACCACGATCACCGGCAATGCCGGCGCCACGCTGCGCGCATGCACCAGGGCCGAATAACCGCGTGCGCCCGGCATGTTCAGATCCAGCAGCAGCAGATCCAGATCGCTGTTGCGTTTCAACATATCGCTGAGTTCGTCGAACGAACCTACGGTTTCAAGCACCGGCGAGTCCAGGCATTGCTTGACCGCCTGGCTCAGCGCAGAACGAAACAAGGGATGGTCATCTGCAATTAGAACTTTCATCGCGCCTCTGAAGAGTAGGCCGCCATACCCCGCACCGGTCGGCGACGATCGATGTCGTGATCATAAACGACATACGAGCTTCATACCTACGCCGTAAAGAAGAGAAACCCGCCGCGAGCCGTATCTCGCCTTAGGCTGGCAGGGCCTCGCCGACCCGAAGACGCGCGCAGGAAAATATGTCTTTTCAAACCGTCCAATGCGATTACGGCGCTTTTAGCGTTTCATCTCGCAATGTCGCAGTAGTGCCCGTACTATTGCGCGCAATATAATGCTTCGCCAATGATCCCCATGCCGTACCGCCATCTCGTTTTCGACGTAAACGAAACCCTGCTTGATCTGGCACCGCTGGATCCGGTCTTTGAATCGCTGTTCGGCAGCGCCGATGCGCGCGAGCGCTGGTTCGCAAACCTGTTGCATTGGTCCACCGTTACGACGCTGACCGGCGAATATCGCGACTTCAGCCAGCTCGCCGATGCCTGTCTGGATGCCATGGCCGGAACCGACGAACTGGCCAGCGAAGACAAGCAACGGGTGTTCGACACCATCGCCCAGCTGGCGCCCTGTCCGGAAGTGCCCGAAGCGCTCGCAACCCTTCGCGATCACGGTTTCAAACTGGTCGCCCTGACCAACTCCGCCCAGAAAACCGTTGATCAGCAGTTTGCGAACGCCGGGCTCGCATCGTTATTCGACCACGTGTTGTCGGTCGACCATGCGCGCAAATACAAGCCGCACCCGGCCGCCTATGCGGTCGCCGCGCAGGCGCTGGACTGCGACCTGTTTTCTCTACGCATGATCGCCGCGCACGACTGGGATATAACCGGCGCGATACGTGCCGGCTGTGCGGGTGCATTCGTCGCCCGCAACGGTCAGACCATCAACCCGGTGGGCGAAGCACCGGATATAGTCGGCGCCGATCTAAACGAAGTCGCCCGGCGTATTATCGAGCAAGATACGCAATAACCCATGTTGTGAGCCCGACATGGAACTCTATGGTCGTTCGGGTTGATAACGCGCGTGTACGCCAGCACGCGCGCCACGGCCACCGGTCGTGACGCTATTGAAAGAAACGACGGATAAGAGCGCGGCGCGACGATTTCATTAGCGTTAACACGCCCTAATGAAACATCTGCATTTGTTGATGCGCGGTGGCTACCGATTGCCGGAACGCGGCCATGAACGTCTCGGGCTCGATACCCAAGGCCTGGAGCCGAGCCCAGGGCACCTGCTCCAGTTCGCCGCGTTCGTGTGCGAGTGTGGCATCCAGAATGACGCCCAGCGGGCCCTGGCGATCGAGCAATGCCGTCACGATCTTGGGGTCGAAAGGCGCCTGGGCCAGCACCTCGGCCAGTGGCCGATCGGTGAATGCGTCCAGACACGACAACAGCCCGATCATGAACCCCATCGGGCCGTCGCAGCCGGCCCGATGCTCGCAGAGCGTCTGACAGATAAAGCTGCGGCTGATGGCAATGTATTGCAGGGCCAGTGGTTTGCGCTGAAGACCAGACAAGGCCAGCAGGCTTGCGAAGGCACGCAGTCGATTCAGACCCAGGGCAAGAATCGCCCGGTCGAGCGAGGTGATCTCCCGTGCCATACCGAACAGCGATGAGTTGACGAGCTTGAGCACCCGCAGGCTCAGATACGGATCCTCGCTTACGGTACGCCCGATCTGATCGATACCGGCATTCGGATCATTCAGGCGTGCGAGCAGCTCGAGAATTCGGACATGCGCGGCGGGTAATGGCCGGCCGAAAACGGCCTCGGGGCGCGCCAGGAAATACCCCTGAAACAGATCGCAGCCAAGTTGGCGGCACTGCTCGAAGTCTTCATGCGTCTCGATTTTTTCGGCGAGAAGCGTGATCTGCGGATATTGCGTGCGCAGCGCCTCGATGGCCTGCGCGAGCGACGCGTTCGAGTAGGCCGGATATTCGAGCTTGACGATATCGGCATAAGACAACAGCGGATGGTCCGCGTCGGGCCGAGTATAGTCGTCGAGGGCGATCTTAAAGCCCAAACGGCGCAGGTTCGTAAGCGCCTCGAACACCACCGGCGTGGCGTTGACGCTTTCGAGGACTTCCACCACCAGGAACGCGGGGTCGAACGGCAGATCCTCGGCGATCGTCTGCTCGGTGAAGTTCACGAACGCCGGATTGCCCTCGCAGACGACTTCGATATCGGCTTCTGAAAAGGCATTGACCAGAACGCTGCGGGTCGCCGCTTCGCCGTCGAAAACGACGGGCGCACTCAAGGCGCTGGCGCTTTGGCGAAACAGTAGCTCGAAGCCACGGCGCGTCGCATCGCGATCGTAGATCGGCTGTCGCGCAAAGAGAATATCGGTTGTGTTGCTGGCGTTGGTTGGGTCTGCCGACATTAAAACGCAATCCTTGGATATCGGAACCTCTAGATACGACATATCGGCACCGCCGGACGAACGTTTTGCGCAAAAATCGCGGCGCCCCCCTGCCCGCGTGGCGCGGGCGGTGCTATGTTCGGGAGTTGCGACTGGATGCGCGACCGGCAGGCGACGTACGTTTATTCCTTTATCGGCCAAAGAGAAAATTAATCTAGTCGCTTTTGAATCGCGCGGTGCTCGGCGAAGACTCGATGGTCGGCAACTGCGGCCACGCGCGGCCCAAACGTTCCGGGAAGACTGCGAAATCGAGCCGATACGGGATGTATCAATCCGCAGCAGAACGGCTGGCTGCGGCAGCTTTTTTCAACGCCATCGAAAGAAACGCTGGCACCGTCCGTCCTCTCTCAGAGTGGCTTAACGGCCCCGGCCGGGGCGCGCGTGCTCTCGCATACGCGTGCTATCAACCCAAGAATGATTTATTCAATGATCTATTCGTGGGCCCGGGGAATAATCAGATCCTGGCTAGCGGTTTTCGCCTGGGTCCGACGTGCCCTGCGCATGGCTGCGGCTTACACGTTGCGGTGCCTGGGCATCCTGCGCGCGCAGGCGCGCCAGCTTTTCGCCGATCTTGATTTCCAGGCCGCGGGCCACCGGCTCGTAGTAGCGCGTGCCGGCCAATTCTTCGGGTAGATAGCTGTCGCCGGCGGCATAGCCGTCGGCCTCGTTATGGGCATAGCGATAGCCCTCGGCATAGCCGAGGTCTTTCATGAGCTTCGTGGGTGCGTTACGAATATGCATCGGCACTTCCAGCGTGCCGTGCTCGCGCGCGTCGCGCCAGGCGGCGTTGAACGCCATGTACACCGCGTTCGACTTGGGCGCACAGGCCAGGTAGACCGCGGCCTGGGCGATGGCGAGCTCACCCTCCGGCGAGCCCAGGCGTTCGTAGGTGTCCCAGGCATCGAGCGTGAGTCGCAGCGCGCGCGGGTCGGCGTTGCCGATGTCTTCGCTGGCCATGCGGGTGACCCGCCGTGCCACGTAGCGCGGGTCACAGCCGGCCTCGAGCATGCGCGACAGCCAGTAGAGTGTGGCGTCGGGGTCGCTGCCACGCACGCTCTTGTGCAGGGCCGACATCTGGTCGTAGAAGTAATCGCCGCCCTTGTCGAAGCGGCGCAGCCCTTCACGCAGCACTTCATCCAGATCGGCCTGGGTGATTTCACCGCGCCCATCGTCGCGCCCGGCGGCGATATCCGCGGCCAGCTCAAGGAGATTCAATGCCCGGCGGGCATCGCCGTCGGCGCGGGCAGCCAGCTGGTCGCGCAGTTCCGCCGACATGTCCAGTTCGCGTTCGCCCAGGCCGTGTTCGCCATCGGCGAGCGCGCGGTCGATGAGTTCGCGCACCACGCCCGGCTCGAGCGCGCGCAGCACGTAGGTGCGCGTACGCGACAACAGCGCGTTGTTGACCTCGAACGAGGGATTTTCGGTGGTCGCGCCCACGAGCACGACGGTGCCGTCCTCCACATAGGGCAACAGGCCGTCCTGCTGGGCCTTGTTGAAGCGGTGCACTTCGTCGACGAACAACAACGTACCGCGGCCTTCGACTTCACGCGCCTTGCGGGCTTCGGCCACCGCCGCACGAATGTCCTTAACCCCGGCCATCACTGCCGAAATCTGCACGAAACGGATATCCACTTCGGCCGCCAGCAGGCGCGCGAGCGTGGTCTTACCCGTGCCGGGCGGGCCCCAAAGAATCATGGAATGGATACGCCCGGCCGCCAGTGCCCGGGCCAGCGGTTTGTCCGGACCCAGGATATGCGTCTGGCCGACATAGTCCGCCAGACGCGCCGGGCGCATGCGGTCCGCCAAGGGCCGGCCGGCGCTGGCGGTGGAGCTATCGAGGTTGATCTGTTTTTGCTGCGACACGCGCGTCAAGATACCCGAGCCAGCGCATTGCCCCAAGGCGTGCAAGTGCCACACCCGCGACCACGCCAAAGGCGTCGGCCATCAGATCGTGCCAATCCGCGCTTCGATAGGGCGTGAACGACTGCGCAACTTCAATGAATGCGCCAAACAGAATCATGATCACGATGACGCGGAGATAGTGCGGCGCCAGGAGGTTGGCGAACCAGCCCGATAGCAGTGCGAATGCAGCGAAGTGCTCGAACTTGTCGAAATGCTGCACCTGGGCCTGCGGCGGATTCGGCATCAGGCAGGCGTAGACGAGCACCCCGCAGCCAAACAGCCCCAGCGCGAGCCAGAGCCGACCCAGCGCATAGTCCTGGCGCAGGATGGGCACTACCGGCCCTGCCCGTTCATGCCGCGGCCGTCGACCACTTCCACGTCATCGGGAATATCGAGCGTGAAGCGCGACGCATCGAGCTTCGGATTGAGTTCGATATCACTAAACCGGATATGCGTGGTCTGGCCCAGGTTATCGTCCAGTTCCATGACGCTGGGCACCTGATTCTTGAGGCCAAGGCGCACTTCCTGAAAATCGGTATCGTCGGCGCGCGGGGTCAGGCGCACCCAGCTCATTCCGTCGCGCTGACCGGCCGAGGCGATATTGAATGCGTCCTCGAGCGCCGCGCCGCCAGTGAGCAACAGCGCAGGCGTGGCCTGGAGGGTGGCATCGATACTGCGAATGGTGACCTGGGCGAGGTCGACGTCGTAAAAGCGGAACGTCTCGCCGTCGCTGACGATAACCTGCTTGTACGGCGCGGTGTATTCCCAGCGAAAACGATCCGGACGCGACAGCAGGAACGTACCGCTGGCCTGTTGCAGCATCTGCCCACTGTCGTCCTTCTGCTCTTGCTCGAACTGGGCGGACAGGCTGTCGACGTTGTTATAGAAGGCTTCGAGATCGCCCACGCCATCAGCGTGCGCGCTCACCGCGGCGCAAAGCAGGAGGAAGGCAACGAGAATTCGGCGCAGAGGCATTGCAGCGCTCTCCTTGATGGATATGAAAGGGGCGAAGGATGTTTTAGAGCATGCTAGGCCGCGGCCATGAATCACGCCTGAACTCTGCGCGACATACCGTTTGCAGAACAGATCGACCGATGCCGACGAAAATTCAGTCCTCTGGCGGCGGCGGGGCCAGTACTTCACGTCCGCCGCTGCCCTCGGCAGCGCTGACGATGCCGGCGTTCTCCATCTGTTCGATAAGTCGCGCGGAGCGGTTGTAGCCGACCCGCAGGCGTCTCTGCACATAGGAAATAGAGGCCTTGCGCGTCTTGGTGACGATCGCCACCGCCTGATCGTAAAGCGGATCGGCCTCGGCGTCTTCCTCGTCATCGGCACCGCCCTCGCCGTCGGCACCGCCGCCTTCCAGAATTTCGTCGATATAGTCCGGCGCGCCCACTTGCTTGAGATATTCCACCACCTTGTGGACTTCGTGGTCGTCCACGAATGCACCATGGACACGGGTGGAAAAGCCCGTGCCGGGCGGCAGATAGAGCATATCGCCGTGGCCGAGCAGGCTTTCTGCGCCCTGCTGGTCGAGAATGGTGCGGGAGTCGATCTTGGAGGCCACCTGAAAGCCGATACGCGTGGGGATATTGGCCTTGATCAGGCCGGTGATCACGTCGACCGACGGCCGCTGCGTGGCGAGGATCATGTGCAGACCGGCCGCACGGGCCTTCTGGGCGATACGGGCGATCAGCTCTTCGACCTTCTTGCCGACAACCATCATCATGTCGGCCAGCTCGTCGACGATGATCACGATTGCCGGCATGGGTTCGAGCGTGGGCACCTCTTCACCGGCCTCGGCCTGATCGTTGGACTGGGCGTTCTTGAGAATCGGATCCTCGATCGGCGTGCCGGCCTCGATCGCCTTGCGCACTTTCGTGTTGTAGCCGGCCACGTTCCGCACGCCCAGCGCGGCCATGAGCTTGTAGCGGCGCTCCATCTCGCCCACGCACCAGCGCAGCGCATTGGCGGCGTCCTTCATGTCGGTGACCACGGGCGCGAGCAGATGCGGAATCCCCTCGTAGACCGACAGCTCGAGCATCTTCGGGTCGATCATGATCAGGCGGACCTGCTCGGCGGTGGCCTTGTGCAGAATCGACAAGATCATGGCGTTGACCGCCACCGACTTGCCGGAGCCCGTGGTACCGGCGACCAGCAGATGCGGCATCTTGCCCAGATCCGCGGTCACCGGATTGCCGCCGATATCCTTGCCAAGCGCCATGGTCAGCGGCGACTTGTTGCCGCTGTAGAGCGGCGATTCCAGAATCTCTCGCAGCGCCACGATCTCGCGGTCGGCGTTCGGGATTTCCAGGCCCACCACGGACTTGCCCGGGATGACCTCGACCACGCGCACGCTGGTCGTGGACATCGCCCGCGCCAGATCCTTGGCGAGATTCGAGATCTGGCTGACCTTCACGCCCGGCGCCGGATCCAGCTCGAAGCGGGTGATTACCGGCCCCGGTTCCACCGCGACGACCTTGCCCTGCACGTTGAAGTCCGCCAGATGCTGCTCGAGCTGCTCCGACATGCGCTGGAGCACGCTTTCATCCTGGTCGTTCTTGCTCTCGCGCGCCGGATCCAGCAGCGCGGTCGGCGGAATCGGGCTATCGCGCTCCGGATCATAGGTGGGTACGTCAACATGCTCTTCGATCGGCAGATCCAGCTGATTCGCCTTGATCGACTTCTTCGGCTTCTTGACCTGAACCCCGCTCGCAGCCGGCGCGGGCACGGGCGCGTGCTGCGCGCTGTCGCCGTTATCCAGCGACGGCGCCACGCGCGATTTCTTCTTCTCCTTGGCTGCCGGCTTTGCGGGTTCGGCGGCCTTGCGCTCGGCGCGGTTGGCCTGCCAGGCGCGCAGCCGATCGAGCGTTTCGGTAAAGCCGCCCTGCAGTATCGTGAGCACGAAGTGGCCGGTGCGTTCGGTGACCACCAGCCAGGAAAAGCCCAGCCCCACCGACAGGGTGATCACGAATACTGTAATCAACAGCCAGGCCGCGCCGAGTTTGTTGATCACCCCGGCGATCGCGCCCGCGCTGGCCGCGCCCAGAATGCCGCCGCTGCCCTGGGGCATGGCCGCGTTCTGGTCGCCCAGGGCAAGCCACGCCAGACCGCAGCCGGACACCAGCCATAGCAACAGCGCTCCCGCCCGAATGCTGCGCGAGAACACGTCGCTTCGTTCACGCTCGCTGTTGGCGAACACCAGCCAGCCGCCGTAAAGCACCAGCCAGGGGAAGATGAAGCCGAGATAGCCGAACAGGCTCAGCAATACGTCCGCAAACCATGCCCCTGGGGCGCCGAACAGGTTGCGAATGGCGGTGCCATCGCCAAGGCCCGACCAACCGGGATCGCGCGGGCTGTATGAAACCAGCGCGGCCAGCAGAAACAGCGTGATTGCCGCCGCGCCAAACAACACGGCTTCGCGCATGAGACGGCCCAGCCGCTGGCGGTAGCGGCTCGGCGGCGCCGGCGGCGTATTTTGCTCGCGCGCCTTGGCACTGGGCTTAGGCCCTGCTTTACTGGCTTTGGTTTGCTTGGCGGCTGCCTTTGCCATCAATAGCCCTTCACGGCCGTGTATAGAACACGAGGTTGCCAATCGAACAAGGCGCGATTGTACCCGACACCAGCCTTCCAAGCGGACGCATATCTCGAACACCTGCGCGCAGCATCTTGAATCGGCGCGATTTGTGCACCACTTATAGAGCCCGTCGGAGTCGTCTTGCACGCATGCGCCAGACAACCCGAGGCCGTAACGATCCATCAGCGGAGTACGTCATGTCCGTACATCACTTCCTGCTCACCCAGGATGGCGCGATCGAAGAATTCAGCGAGGACGAGGCCGCCGAAGTGGCCGAGGGCCGCCGCGAACTGCCCCAGTTCGCCGACAAGCGCCTGCGCTATGTTCAGGTGGCCTATGATGACAAGGCCAACGAAAACGGCGAGATTCATGTCAAGACGGTGGGCGCGATCGTGAGCTTCGACGACGCCGGGCGTCTGCGCGAAGCCGGCAGCGCGGACAACGAACAGGACAAACTCGATGCGTTCGAGCACGATGCCTGCGTACAGTATGCGCTGCGCGACACGCTTGGCCAGCGCTACGCCCTGAACTAGGGAAGCTCTGCATAACCTCTCGCGGATCGCGTTCGAGTCCTCACAGACGGTG
>NZ_CAXGSH010000063.1:0-22874 GCF_964012375.1 uncultured Salinisphaera sp. | reverse complement strand
CTTGTGGCCATGCAGCCGGGCCAGCTTGATGGCGGCCTCGTTGGCCTCGCTGCCACTGTTGCCGAAGAATACGGCGTCCATGCCGGCGACTTCGCACAGGCGGTCGGCCAGACGCGTCTGGACGTCGATCTCGTAGAGGTTGGAGGTGTGCAACAGTCGGCCGGCCTGATCGGCAATGGCCTCGACCAGTGCCGGATGGGCATGGCCGAGCGTGTTCACCGCGATGCCGGACAGGGCATCGAGATAGCGCTCGCCCTGGCTGTCGAACAGCCACGCGCCTTCGCCGCGCTCGAAGGCGATGGGCTGGCGTTTATAAGTCGGAATTAGATGCGAATTGGCCATAAGGCGTCCTGATGGGGTGGTTGCATACGTCGAAACCGGATCGCCGCAATACCGATCCCCCAAACGAAAAACGACCCCGCCGCATCGCGACGGGGCCGTATTCTAGCGCAAACTGCGGATCGTTCTAGCCGACCTGCTCGTCGTAGCGCTTGGCGATGCCGTCCCAGTTGACGACGTTCCACCAGGCATCCACGTATTCCGGCTTGCGGTTCTGGTACTTCAGGTAGAAGGCATGCTCCCAGACGTCCAGGCCCATCACCGGCTTACCGGACTCGGACACCACGTCCATGATCGGGTTGTCCTGGTTCTGGGTGGACACGATCTTGAGCTGGTTGCCCTGCGGGACCAGCCATACGAAGCCCGAACCGAACAGGCCGGTGGCCGCGTTCGTGAACTCTTCCTTGAAGGAATCGAAGGAGCCGAAGCTGGAGTCGATGGCCGTACCCAGGCCGCCGGTCGGCTTGCCGCCGCCGGAAGGCGACATGCTGTCCCAGAAAAGGATGTGGTTGAAGTAACCGCCACCCTGGTTGCGAACGCCGGGGCCGTGCTGGCCGGCCTTGGACAGAATCGTTTCCAGATCCTGATCTTCGAGCTCGGTGCCTTCGATGGCTTTCTTGAATTTGGTCAGATAAGCGTTGTGATGCTTCTCGTAGTGAATCTCCATCGTACGACCGTCGATATACGGTTCGAGCGCGTCGTAGTCATAAGGTAGATCGGGCAGTTCAAATGCCATGACGTATCCCTTGTATTGAGATGAGTGAATCAACGCCGACTAGTTATATAGGGTTTGTCCGTCATTTTTCAAAGCGCGGCGGGCATATCCGCGCTGCCACGCGGCTTTGCCGCACCACACGACGGGCGGTTTGCGCGGGCGCTGCGAGGGCCTGTCGCGGTATCGCGCAGCCTGTCCGCAAGGGGCGAGTCGCCGTGTCGAGCGTGCCAGGACCGATACGCGCAACGCCGCGGGCCGCGCCGGCTTATTCTGGTGGGCGATCCAGGCCGTGCCGACGAGTGCCCGCCTGGCGCGGGCTCGTACGAAACGTCGACAGGCCCTAGACTCGACCCCATGAACGATAAAGCGCATTCCAAGCCCGCCGACGCCATCGAACTGGCGATTTTCGCCAGCCGTATCACCGCGGTCTGTGAAGAGATGGGCGCGAGCCTCGCGCAGGCTGCCTTTTCGCCCAATATCCGCGATCGGCTGGATTACTCCTGCGCGGTGTTCGATGCGCAGGGGCGGCTGTGTGCTCAGGCGGCGCATATCCCGGTGCATCTCGGCAGTATGGCGTATGCGATGGCCGATATCGTCGCCGCGCGCGATTGGGCGCCGGGGCAGATGATCGCGCTCAACGATCCGTATCTGGGCGGCACGCACTTGCCGGACGTGACCCTGATCGCGCCGCTGTTCGTGGGCGAGCAGCTGGTCGCCTTCGTGGCCAATCGTGCCCACCACGCCGATATCGGGGCCGACTCGCCCGGGTCCATGCCGCTGTCGAGCAGCCTCGATGAAGAAGGGCTCGTGATCGCGCCGGTCGCGCTGGTGGATAACGATCGTATCGACGAATCGGTACTGGGTGGTTGGCTCGAGCATCTGCGCAACCCGCCGATTGCACGCGGGGATTTCAGCGCCCAGATCGCGGCCAATCGGGTCGGCTTGAAACGTTTGTCGGCGCTGATCGGCGAGGGCGAGGCCGCTGATGTGCATGCCTTTCGCGAGCGGCTGCGCGAGTACAACGACTATGCCCGGGAACTGGCCGCCAGCGCGCTGCGCGAATTGCCCAACGGCCGCTATACGTTCACCGATGTGCTCGACGACGACGGTCAGGGCAACCGCGACCTGGCGATCGCCTGTCGGATCGATATCGACGATGGCCGTATCGCCGTCGATTTCGACGGCAGTGCGCAGCAGACGGCAGGCAACGTGAACTGCCCGCTTTCGGTGACCGCCGCGGGCGCGCTCTATGTTTTTCGTTGCCTGATGCCGGAACAGGTACCCGCCTGTGCCGGGGCGTTCGAGGATATCCAAATCAGCGCCCCCGAAGGGTCGCTGCTCAACGCACGCCATCCGCGCGCGGTGGCAGCCGGCAACGTGGAAACCAGCCAGCGCGTCGTGGATGCCGTGCTCGGCGCGCTCGCCCACGCCATCGACGATCGTATTCCGGCAGCCAGCCACGGCAGCATGAACAACGTCGCGCTGGGCTCGCACGGTGCCGATACAGCCTGGGATTATTACGAAACCATGGGCGGCGGCCTGGGCGCCGGACCGAATCGGGCCGGCGCCAGCGGTGTACAGGCCCATATGACCAATACGCTCAATACACCGGTCGAGGTACTCGAGCGTCATTTTCCCCTGCGCATGCGTCGCTATGCGCTACGCCGCGACAGCGGCGGCACGGGCGCACACCGCGGCGGGGACGGGCTGATCCGCGAGATCGAGTTCCTTGCCGAGGCCAGCTATACGGTGCTCGCCGAGCGCCGCCGGCATGCGCCCTGGGGGCGCGCGGGCGGGGGCGATGGCGCGCCGGGCGAAAATCGGCTCGATAGCGATACGCTCGCACCGAAATGCACCGGCGTTGCAAACGCCGGGCAGCGCCTCATGATCATCTCGGCCGGCGGCGGCGGTTACGGCGTTTCGTCGTAACGTGGCCTCGACAGGCGCGTTATAATCGAGCTAATAACAGTTTTTTCGAATCAGAGGACAACGCCATGAGCGCGAAGGCAATGGAAGTCATCAAGAACGAGGTCGAGAACAATCCGATCGTGCTGTACATGAAGGGCACCCCGGACTTCCCGCAGTGCGGTTTTTCGGCACGCAGCGCCGAGGCGATCAAGGCCTGCGGCGTGCCGTTCAAGGCCGTCAACGTATTTGACGACGAAGAGATCTATCGCCAGGGCGTGAAGGTCTATTCGAACTGGCCGACCATTCCGCAGCTGTTCGTCAACGGCGAGCTGGTGGGCGGTTCGGATATCGTGATCGACATGTTCCAGTCCGGCGAGCTCAAGACGATGCTCGAAAACGCAGCCAACAAGGGCTGATTCGAATTCCAGCGCTGCCGGCACAAGCCGGCGGCCTGCTTTTTACGCGAGATATACAAGGAGTAGCGGCCCATGGCCTACAAGCACGTGCGCTTGCCCGAAGACGGACAGAAGATCACCGTCGAAAACGATCAGATGAATGTGCCGGACAACCCCATCCTCGGCTATGTCGAGGGCGACGGGATCGGCCCCGATATCACCAAGGCCTGTCTGCGCATCTGGGACGCGGCGGTCGAGAAAGCCTATGGCGGCAAGCGCAAGATTCATTGGGCCGAGCTGTTCATGGGCGAAAAGGCTGCCAAGGTCTACGACGGCGACTACTTCCCGGCCGAAACGCTGGAAGCCATCAAAGACTTGTGGGTCGCCATCAAGGGCCCGCTGACCACGCCGGTCGGCGAGGGCTTTCGCTCGCTCAACGTCTCGCTGCGCCAGGAACTCGACCTCTACGCCTGTGTTCGCCCCGTGCGCCACTACGCGGGCGTGCCGTCGCCGCTGAAAGACCCGGGTAAGGTCGACGTGGTGATCTTTCGCGAGAACACCGAAGACGTCTACTGCGGTATCGAATACCAGTCCGGCACCGACGAGAACAAGAAGCTGGCCAAATTCCTCAAGGAGGAAATGAAGGCCGATTTCTTCGAGGATGCCGGCCTGGGCATCAAGCCGATCTCGGAATTCGGCACCAAGCGTCTCGTGCGCAAGGCCATCCAGTACGCGATCGACAACGGCCGCGAATCGGTGACCCTGGTGCACAAGGGCAACATCATGAAGTTCACCGAGGGCGCCTTCCGTGCCTGGGGTTATGAAGTCGCCCGCGAGGAATTCGGCCACTGCACGATCACCGAGGACCAGCTGTACTCCGAGTACAACGGTCGTCAGCCGGAAGGCAAGATCGTGATCAAGGATCGCATCGCCGACATCATCTTCCAGCTCATGCTGCTGCGCCCGGACGATTTCGACGTGCTGGCCACCATGAACCTCAACGGCGACTACCTCTCGGACGCCGCGGCGGCCGAGGTCGGCGGTATCGGCATCGCCCCGGGTGCCAACATGTCCGACAACATCGCCGTGTTCGAGGCCACCCACGGCACAGCACCCAAGTACGCCGACAAGAACAAGGTCAACCCCGGTTCGCTGCTGTTCTCGGGCGTGAACATGCTCGAATACATCGGCTGGCAGGAAGCCGCTGACCTGATTTCGCTGGCCTATCCGGAAGTGCTCGCGGACAAGATCGTGACCTACGATTTCGCCCGCAACATGGAAGGCGCCACGGAAGTCGGCACCAAGGAATTTGCCGATGCGCTGATCGAGCAGATCAACGGCGGTATCGACCTGGAAACCAAGCGCAAGCAGCGCAGCGAAAAGCTTGCCCGCGAGCGCAAGCAGCGTGAAATCCGTCGTCTGCTTCAGCCCATGGAAGAAATGATCGCCAGCGGGCGCACGCCCACGAGCGTATCGGACGTGATGACGCGTACGCTGATTACCGTCACCGACGAGACCAGCGTGCATGACGCCATGCACGAGATGCGCAAGAACGAAGTCTCGTCGCTGGTGGTCGAGCCCAACGATTCCGGCGAGTGGGGCATCATGACCCGTCGCGATATCGTCACCAAGATCGTGCGCGAGGGTAAATCGCCCACGGATATCACGGTGGGCGAGATCGCCTCGCGCCCGGTGGTCACCGTGGCCCCGGAAACGCATCTGCGCGATGCGGCCAACACCATTGCCGAGAACAACATCAGCCGTTTGCTGGTGGCCGGCAAGGATGGCGAGCCGATGGGCATCACCACCGAAACCGATATCTTCGGTGCCATCGAGCAGTCCGGTTGGCTGCCGGAAGCCTGATACCGGCTTGGCATGAAGTGATACGAGCGGGCCACGTTTCGACGTGGCCCGCTTGTTTGTATCAGATAAAAAACAAGAGGCCTCGCAGCACGTGGATCACAGCCCGTCTTCTGTAGCGCAACGTATCGGCATTGTCTTGATAGGCGACGAACTGCTGTCGGGGAAGCGCCAGGACAAGCACATGCCGCGGGTCATCGAGATCCTCGACGCGCGGGGCATGGAGCTGTCCTGGGCACGCATGGTCGGCGACGATGCCGGGCTGCTGGAAGCCACGCTGCGCGAAACGCTGGCAGGTAACGACATCGTGTTCAGCTTTGGCGGTATCGGTGCTACCCCCGACGACCGAACCCGCCAGTGCGCGGCGGCTGCAGCCGGCGTGGCGCTGGAATTCAATGCCGAAGGCCGAGCGCTGCTGGAAGCGCGGTTCGGTGACGAGGCCTATCCCAAGCGCATCCACATGGTGGAGTGGCCGGTCGGTGCTACGGTCATTCCCAACCCGGTCAATCAGGTGCCCGGTTTCAAGTTCGGCCACCATCATTTCGTGCCCGGTTTCCCCAGCATGGCCTGGCCGATGATCGAATGGGTGCTGGATACCCACTACCCGCATCTGCAGCGCGCAGAACGCAACGTCGAACGGCTGCTGGAAGTGCTCGACACCCCGGAAAGCGCGCTCATAGACCTCATGCAACAGGTCATGGACGCACATCCGGATGTGCGTATCGCCTGTCTGCCGAACGCCAGCGGCAAACGTTCTATCGAATTTGGGGTAAGGGGAACGCCGGTTGCGGCCGATAATGCCTTCACAGCGCTCGTGGCCGCGTTGGAAGCGGCCGATGTGCCGCTCGGTCGCGGCCGGCCATAACCGCCGGTCGATCCAGTTACGGCGTTG
This sequence comes from uncultured Salinisphaera sp., assembly GCF_964012375.1. Taxonomy (NCBI): domain Bacteria; kingdom Pseudomonadati; phylum Pseudomonadota; class Gammaproteobacteria; order Salinisphaerales; family Salinisphaeraceae; genus Salinisphaera; species uncultured Salinisphaera sp. The sequence continues at coordinate 16,765 of NZ_CAXGSH010000063.1, read as the reverse complement.
TAGTGCTTTGTAATTTAGAAGTTTTTTGAAGATGCCGGTGTCGGAGTGAACGCTCCCCCGGGGGAGGCCTTCTTGCAGCAGTCGAACGCAACGTCTTTATCCCGGATCACCTCGGTCTTTCGTGGCGGTATGTCCCGCTACGCCGTTTATGGCTTCGCGATCGCGGTATTCGCGGTGCTGATGGCCACCGTTGCAGCGGTCATGCTATCGGGCGAGTCGCTGACGCTGGCCAATCTATACGCGGCCCAGGTGGGCAACCCCATGCTGCTGGCACTGGACCTGATGCCTTTTGTCTTCGCCCTGTGGGGCCAGGGCGTGGCGGTGGTCTTTGCCGACGATTCGGCGCGCGCGCGATCCAAGAACCCGGATGGAGAGCACAACGAAAAGCTCGCGCTCCAGGCCGAAGCACGGCGTCTCGAACAGGAAGACACGTTGACCGGTTTGGCCAACCGCGCTTACTTTTTGCAGCAGCTCGACGCCACGCTGGGCAACGCCGAGCTCAATCGCACGCGGGTCGGCGTGATCGTGCTCGACCTCGACGGCTTTTCGGAAGTCAACGATCAGTTCGGCGCGGCCAACGGGGATCGCGTACTCAAAAGCGTGGCACGCCGGCTCTCCAACGCCACGGAAAATACCGGCTCGATTCTGGCCAGACTGGGCGGCAACAGCTTCGGCCTGGCGGTCGACGCCCTGCAATCCACCCGCGCGCTCGAAGACCTGGCCCAGCGCATGCGCGACGTCCTGATTCCGCCGTGTACGCTGGACAAGCTCTCGTTGAACCTCGCTGCCAGCGTTGGCGGTGCGATCTATCCGGACAACGCCACCGATTCCTTCGGGCTGGTGAATGCCGCCGACGGGGCGATGCAGCATGCCAAGGCCGGCGGCGGCGGCTTCGAACTGGTGCAGACCGCGATGCCGGTCGAAGACGCCGAAATGCACAGCCTCAGCGCGGAACTGCGCACTGCCATCGAACAAGACCAGCTGGTGCTGTATCTGCAGCCGCTCATCGATGTTCAGGCGGACGAAGTACACGGCATGGAAGCGCTGGTGCGCTGGCAGCACCCGCGCCGCGGCTTTCTGCCACCGGGCGAGTTCATTCCGCGCGCCGAACGTGCCGGCCTGATGAATGAGCTGTCCAAATGGGTGCTGCGCAGGGCGCTCGAATACAATGCGGCCTTGCGCAAGCAAGGCTGGTCCATTGGCGTATCGGTCAACCTGTCGGCTCGCTCGCTTCTCGACCCGGAGTTTCCGGACTTGCTGGCCGATCTGTTGGCGACCTACGAAGTACCTTCGGAAGTGCTGACTATCGAGATCACCGAAGACACGCTCATGTCCGATCAGCGCCGCACCATGGATGTGGTAACGCGCGTATCGAACATGGGCATCCATATCTCGATCGACGACTTCGGCACCGGCTATTCGCAGCTGACCTATCTCAAGCGCCTGCCGGCCAGCGAAATCAAGATTGACCGCTCGTTCGTCACCGATATGCTCGAGTCCGATACCGACATGGCCATCGTCAAGGCAACGATCGAGCTCGGGCATGCGCTGGGCCTACGGGCGGTGGCAGAAGGCATCGAGTATGAAAACCAGAGCGTCAAGCTGCGCGAACTGGGCTGCGACATCATTCAGGGCTATTACATGGGTCGGCCCATGCCGTTCGACAAACTGTGCGAATGGCTGGCGGAATGGCAGCTGCACCACCAGTCACGCGCCGTTGCGGTCGGCGAATCGGCACGCGGTCGCTAACCGCCACGCCAGCCGCTTGAGGCAAGCGCTGGCGGCGCATGCAGCGGCTGCGCCGCGATTGCGAAGGACGCCCGATTGGTGTCGGCGGTCATTTCTTGGCGCCGGCGCAATAAATAACGCGTCGATATCGGCCCGCGCCTTGCCTGACACGCCCGGCACGGGCAATGCGATGGCATCTCCCGTGACGACGGGCCCTAGCCCCGTCTTGTTGCGTTCGATTCGAAGTGCAGGGACTGCCCGAACGCGGGCACGATGAAGTGCTCGGCGGCGAGCCCGGCGGCCGCCCGCGCGCTCGCCAATGCCGTGGCCGGCGCGTGTTGACCTTCGTCTGTGAGCTTGAAGGTCGCGAAGTGGATACCAACACTCTGGCAGGCGCCGAGTCGTTGATGTGCTTCAACGGCGTCGCCCGGGTTCATGTGTTGCGGGGCCATGAACCAGCGCGGCTCATAGGCGCCAATCGGCAACAGCGCGATACGCGGCGCGCCCAGGCGCTGTCGTATCGCCTGAAAATGCGACCCCATGCCGGTATCGCCGGCAAAATAGATCGGGCCTGCCGGGGTGTCGAACCAGAAACCGGCCCATAGGCTGCGATTACGGTCGAACAGGCCACGCCGGGACCAGTGCCGCGCGGGCGTGAGCGTAACCCGAACCCGCGCGCTCAAATCCAGACCCTGCCACCAGTCTCGACTGACCACCCGCCGCCCACCGAAACGGTGGATACAGGCCTCGAGGCCCAGCGGCACCACGAACAGCGGGTCGAACCGGGCGATCAGGCGCCGGATCGACGCGCGGTCGAGATGGTCGTAGTGGGCATGGCTGATGGCGACGACATGAATGGGCGGCAGGGCGTCGAACGCCACACCGGGCGGGTGATAACGGCGCGGACCCGCCCAGGACAGGGGGCTGGCGCGCTGGGAAAAGATGGGGTCGGTGAGAATGTTCAGGCCGGCGGTCTGAACCAGCACCGTGGCGTGGTTGATCCAGGTGATGCACACGCCGTCGTCAACGCACTGCGCCGGCGAGGGCGGCGGATCGAAGTGTTCGATCCGTTGCCAGGGCTGGCTGTCGCGGTTGCGCCACCAGCTCAGTAGATCGCCGGGGCGGTGGCGGATCGGAGATGGATTATGAAAACGCCGGCCGTCGAAATGATCGCTTACCGGGCCGCGATAGCCTTCTTCATTTGCGGGCAGAATTCGGCGCGTCAATGCGCGCAGCGCGTGTTTCATGGGTTGGTATGCCCTAGCTGCGTCGACGGCGGGTCACGACCACGATCAACGCTGCGCAGATCACCGCTGCCGCGCCGAGCGCGCTCAAAAGATCGGGTGTTTCCTGCCATCCTGCCCAACCGATCAGGGCCGCGAACAACACCGTGGTATAGATCAGGGCGCCGATATGCGCAGCCGGTGCCAGGCTGTAGGCCCGGGTGAGCAGCAGCTGGCCGGCCGTTGCGATACTGCCCGCGCCAAACAGCGCCAGCCATTGCGCGGGCGTAGGCGTCTGCCAGGAGACGATCGCAGGGACGGCGGATACGAGAGTGCCCAGCACGCTGAAATACATCACGATACGTACGGTCGGCTCGGTATCGGACATCCGACGAATGGCCGCCATTGAGGTCGCAGCCAACAGCCCGGCCGCCAGGCCGGCCAACCCTGCGGGGCCCTGCCAGCCGAGGCCGGGCTTGAGAATAAGCAGCACGCCGATGAACCCGATGATCACTGCGGGAAAGATACGCGCGGCTGGCCGCTCGCCCAGCCATAGCCAGGCAATGAAGGGCAGAAACAACGGCTGGCTGTAGTTGAGCAGTACCGCGCTGGCCAGTGGCATCTGCGACAGCGCATAGAAAAAGCAGTACATGGCCCCGAGGCCGGTCGTTGCCCGCAGTAAATGCATGCCCGGCCGAGCGGTACGCATGGATACGGCTGTCGGCCCGCGTCGCGCAAGCCACGGCAAGAGCACCGCCAGCGCGAACAGATTGCGAAAGAATACGACCACCGTATTGGGCAGATCGCTGCCCACAAGCTTTATGCAGGCGCTGACCACGGCAAAGGCCGCGGCGCCGGCCACGGCCATCATCGCGCCGCGGCGCAGGTCCACGGCGCGAGCGCTCACGCCGAGGCCTTCACGCTTGAAACAAGCGCCGCGATGGAACCCTGCATAAATCGGCCCGGCTCAGAACCAGGGGCTGGCCCGTACCGTGGGCGGCGCGCAGGCGCCCTGCGCGTGGCCGGGCCGGGCATTGTCAGCTTGCGTCGAGCGTGTCGCTGATGGGCGTATCCGTGGCGTTGCCCCAGTCCGACCAGGCCCCGGGATAGCCGCGAACCTTGTCGAAGCCCAGGTACTTGAGTACGAGATAGCTATACGAGGAGCGCATATGGCTCTGGCAATAGTTGACGATCTCGTGCTCGCTTTCGATATCGTGCTCTGAGATGACCTGAAGCAGCTCGGTGCGCGGACGCAGCCGGCCGTCCGGGCCCTTGAGCAGATTCCAGTCGAGGTTGGTTGCGCGCGGGATATGGCCGCCACGGGCGCTGCGCACATCGGTGCCGGCATATTCGGGCGCGCTGCGCACGTCCAGAAACGCCACGTCGGGATCGTCCAGATGCGCCTCGATCCAGCCGCGATCGGCAATGCCTTCGGCCCGGCGTTCGACGTTAAACGCGCTGGCACCGGCCTGGGGCGGCCCGCTTTCCAGCGCAAGCCCGGCTTCATGCCAGGCCGACAGCCCGCCGTCGAGCAACGAGATACGCTCATGCCCCATCACGTCGAGCGTATAAAGCAGGCGTGCGGCCTGGGAATCGCCGGCCCGGTCGTAGGCCACGATATGGGCATCGTTACGCAGCCCGGCGTCGGAAAAGACGTCGGCAAGCTGCCGGGCATCCGGCAGCAGGCCGGCGACCGGTGCCGCGCTGGCCGTGAAATCGCTTATCGCGATTTGCAGTGCCCCCGGGATATGCGCCCGGTCATAATCGCTGGCGCTGTCGACGGCGATGATCTGAACGTCGGCATCGCCGATCACGGCGTTCAGCTGCTCGGCATCGACGAACAGGGGCAGCTTTGCGGACATACGGTCTCCTGGCTTGACGAAAATACGGGGGCTATACGCTCTCGCCGGCGAGATAGAGCCAGGTGCTGACCACGGTATCGGGGTTGAGCGACATGCTCTCGATATTCTGCTCGAGCAGCCACTTGGCCAGATCAGGGTAGTCCGACGGGCCCTGACCGCAAATGCCTACGTACTTGTTGTTGCGCTTGCAGGCCGAGATGGCTTTTTCCAGCATCACCTTCACCGCCGGGTCACGCTCGTCGAACAGATGCGAGATCAGGCCGGAGTCGCGGTCCAGCCCCAGCGAGAGCTGGGTCATGTCGTTGGAGCCGATGGAGAAGCCGTCGAAGTATTCCAGGAACTCGTCGGCCAGAATCGCGTTCGAGGGCAGCTCGCACATCATGATGATCTTGAGCTCGTCTTCGCCGCGCTTGAGGCCGTGTGCGGCAAGCAGATCGCTCACGCCCTTGGCTTCGCCGAGCGTGCGCACGAACGGGATCATGATCTGAACGTTCTTCAGACCCATGTCGTTGCGTACACGCTTGACCGCGGCCAGCTCCAGCTCGAAGCAGGGGGTGAAATCCTTGGCCAGATAGCGCGAGGCGCCGCGCCAGCCGATCATCGGGTTTTCCTCCTCCGGCTCGAAGCGCTCGCCGCCGATGAGGTTGGCGTATTCGTTGGACTTGAAGTCCGACAGACGCACGATCACCGGCTTGGGCGCGAACGCCGCCGCGATCGTGGCAATGCCTTCGACCAGGCGATCGATATAGAACTCGACCGGGCTGGAATAGCCGGCGATATGCGCATCGATCGTCTTTTTCAGATCGTCGGGCTGGTCGTCGTATTCCAGCAGGGCGCGCGGGTGCACGCCGATCTGGCGGTTGATGATGAACTCGAGCCGCGCCAGCCCCACGCCGGCATTCGGCGTCATGGAGAAGTCGAAGGCGCGCTCGGGGTTGCCCACGTTCATCATGATCTTGGTGTTGATCTCGGGCATCTTGTCGAGCGAGACCTCGTCGACGTTGAAGTCGATCTCGCCGTCGTAGACATAGCCCGTATCGCCCTCGGCACAGGACACGGTGACCGGCATGCCGTCGGTGAGCTTTTCGGTTGCGTTGCCCGAGCCGACCACGGCCGGAATACCGAGCTCGCGCGCGATGATCGCGGCGTGGCAGGTGCGTCCGCCGCGGTTGGTCACGATCGCCGAGGCGCGCTTCATGACCGGCTCCCAGTCCGGGTCGGTCATGTCGGTGACCAGGATATCGCCGGCCTGGACCTTGTTCATTTCCTTGATGGACTTGACGTTGCGTACCTTGCCGGCACCCACGCGCTGGCCGATCGAACGGCCTTCCACCAGAATGTCGCGGCCGGCCGAGTTGAGCTGGTAGCGTTCAAGCGTACCGCCGCTGTTGGATTTCACCGTTTCCGGACGTGCCTGGAGGATATAGAGCTCGCCGGTTTCGCCGTCCTTGCCCCATTCGATATCCATCGGCCGGCCGTAGTGGCGCTCGATGATCAGGGCCTGGGCAGCCAGGGCCTCGGCGTCAGCATCGGTGATCGAAAAGCGGCTCTGGTCGGCGGCGTCCACGTCCACGAACTCGGTCGTCTTGCCGTGGCTGCGATCGGCGGTATAGACCATCTTCACGGCCTTGCCGCCGTTCACCCGCCGCAGGATGGCCGGGCGTTTGGCGTCGACGTTGGGCTTGTAGACATAGAATTCATCGGGGTTCACCGCGCCCTGGACCACGGCCTCGCCCAGGCCCCAGGAGCTGGTGATGAACACCACCTGGTCGAAGCCGGATTCGGTATCGATGGTGAACATGACGCCCGAAGAACCGGTATCCGAACGCACCATGCGCTGGATGCCCGCCGAGAGGGCCACCTGGCTGTGTTCGAAGCCCTTGTGGACGCGATAGGAAATCGCGCGGTCGTTGAACAACGACGCGAACACGTCCTTGATCGCGAGCATGACGTTGTCGAGCCCGCGGACGTTGAGAAAGGTTTCCTGCTGGCCGGCGAAGGAGGCGTCGGGCAGGTCTTCCGCGGTTGCCGACGAGCGCACGGCCACGGAAATATCCGCGTTGTCGCCGGCCAGCGTTTCGAAAGACTCACGGATCGCGTCTTCGAGCTCGGGCGGGAAGGGGTGGTCGATCACCCAGCGGCGGATCTTGTCACCGGTTTCGGCCAGGGCATCGACGTCGTCGACGTCCAGCGCATCGAGCGCGGCGTTGATGCGATCGGCCAGCCCGTCGTGGGCCAGAAACTGGCGATAGGCATCGGCAGTGGTCGCGAAACCGTCCGGCACATTCACGCCCGCATCGGCAAGATGGCTGATCATTTCGCCCAGAGAGGCGTTCTTGCCGCCTACCGTCTCGACGTCGTTCATTCCCAGCTGGCTGAACCAGGCCACGTGCTCGCTTTGCAAGATGTGCGTCCTCGCAGGTAAACGTTCGAAAGCGCGATTTTACACATTCGCGAATGCTGCCGGGTCGAAAAACGCATTGCGTGCGACCGGTATGGCCGCGAATACATGGCTAGTCGAAGCGTCGACGCTCGTGCACGATAGCCGTCATGACAACGAACGATCACCCCAAACGCTCGATATTCTTTCTATCGGATCGCACCGGTATTACCGCGGAAACCCTGGGCGCGACGCTGCTTACCCAGTTCGACGAAGGCTCTTTCCGCCAGTCGACGCTGCCGTTCGTCAATACGCCGGAAAAAGCGCGTTCGGCGCTGGAATACATGGAGCACACCGGCGCTGCGAGCGGCCTCAAACCGATCGTGTTCTCGACCACGGTCAGCGATGAGGTGCGCAAGATCCTGCGCGAAGGCAACGTGGTGTTTCTGGATCTGTTCGATCAGTTCGTGCCGGCGCTGGAAGGCGCGCTCGATACCAAGTCCACGCATCGGGAAGGGCGTGCTCATGGCATAGCCGACGAGGACATCTACGAATCCCGCATCGATGCGATGAACTATGCGTTGACCCACGATGACGGCGTGGGCGAGAACGGCTACCACAAGGCCCAGGTAATCCTCATCGCCCCCTCGCGTTGCGGCAAGACGCCGGTATGTATCTATCTGGCCATGCAGCACGGCGTGTATGCCGCGAACTACCCGCTCACCGAGGAAGACCTCGAACGACGCACGCTGCCGCCCGCGCTGGCCGAGCACAAGGACAAGCTCTACGGTCTGTGGATCGACGCCGAACGCCTGCACCAGATCCGTAGCGAGCGCCGCAAGGGCAGCCAGTATGCCGCGCTGCCGCAGGTGTCCTACGAGCTGCGCCAGGCGGAAGGCCTGTACAAGCGCCACGGCCTGTCCTACTCGGAGACCACCAACAAGTCGATCGAAGAGATCGCGACCATGATCATGCAGGACAAGAACATCCGTCGTCGCTCCTTCTAAGCTGCTGGCGTGGTATCGGCCGGCCGATTTGAAAAGCGTTCACCCTGCCGTATAGTCCGCTAGATGCCCACACTACAACGCAATCACTGGCTGGCCGCGGCACAGCCCCGGAGCTTTACGGGCCTTATGGGCCTCTACGAGAGCAACTACCGTCGCTTCGAGCGGCTGGTGCCGGAGCTGGATCTGCCCTTCGAGACGGCCGAATCGCGGGGTGCCGACGACACGCTCTATCTGCGCGTTGTCGAACGCTGTCGCTATACCACGACCGTGCATCTGACCTATTGGTTCGGCGAAGGTGATGCACGCCATGCCGATCCCGATCTGTTGCTGCGCGTCTACCAGGACGCCCAGCTGGCCGAAGCCATTTCCTGTGACGCGCGTTCGCGCTACGTGGCGCTTGCCGGCGTGCCGGAAATAGACGAAGACGTGCTCGCCACGCAATGGCCGCGCAACCTGTTGCTCAACAAGTGGCTCGCCTACTGTCTAGCCCAGGGACACGGGTTTGGCGGCGCACACAGGCCGCGTCAACCACGGGACTGATCCCGGCGAAAACCGGCGCTCGCCGGCTCTTCTCAACGCTCGGGCGGCATCGGGCTAGGCACCGTGTATCGCAATAGATCCGTTTGCGGACCGATAACGCACGTGCGCGAACGCACGCGTACCGCAGCCAAAGGCCGCGAAGCCGTTGAGAAAAGCTGATCCGTTCAGCTGTTCGGGTACCCAATGACTAATAGTCGCCGCTTGCGCTACCGCGCCGGTGTGCGCTTTCGTCGGGGCCGTCAATGGGCGGCAGGCGGCGGCGATCCGCGGCGACGCTTGGTCGATTTGGTTTCGCTCTCGGTCTCACTGTCATCGTGCAGCTGCAGCCCGACGGTCTCGATGATGCCCGCATGCAGTGACCGTACGGTCAGGCGCAGGCCGTCGACATCGACCACGTCGCCTTCGACGGGCCGGCGCTTGAGCCGACGGCGCATATAGTCGGCAATCGACAGCTCCCAGTGGTGTTCGGACAGACTCAGGTCGTATACGCCGGCCAGCTCCGACATCGCGGCATCGCCGCGCAGCGTGAAACTGCCGAAAAACCGCCGTGCCTCGGGTGCATGCTTGGTGTCGCCACGAAAGAGTTTGCCGAGTTCATCGCTGTGCTGGGCCGGCGTGATCAGATACAGCAGGTCGCCCACGGCGTACACGAAGTGGGCCTTGGGAAACAGCAGGCGGTGTGAGCGCGTGACCGCGATACAGCGAAGACCCTCGAAGCGCTGCAGGGCCTCTCCCTGCGTGGTGGCCAGGCTGGACGCCGGTTCGATACGAAAGGCCAGCAACACGAAGTTCTGTCGGCGTTGGCCGAGAAAGCCGAAGGTTGCCTGTGGCCCCGGTTCCTGCGGCACCTCGAGCTTGAGCAGGCGCGCGGTCCAGGCCAGGGAGCTGCCCTGCACGATCAGCGATACCAGCACGACCGCGAAGGTGATATCGAATAGAAACTGGGCGCCTTCGAGTTCGGCCATGAGCGGGAACAGCGACAGCACGATAGGCACCGCGCCGCGCAGGCCCACCCAGGCAATGAAACCCTGCTCCCGGGTCGGGAAGTTGAAGGGCAGCAGGCTCAGCCACACCGCCAGCGGGCGGGCCACGAACATCAGGAATGCTGCGATCAGCGCGGCCGCGCCGGCATGCGCCCACAGCTGGTGCGGGTTGACCAGCAGGCCCAGCACCAGAAACATGCCGGCCTGGGCGATCCAGGCCAGTCCGTCCATCACCCGAAAGACGTGTTCTGAGGCATGGTTGCGGCGATTGCCCACCACCAGTCCCACCAAATAGATTCCGAGAAAGCCACTGCCGCCGAGCTGGTTGATAGCGGTGAACGCCATCAGTCCGCCGGAAGCCACCAGCAGGGCATACAGGCCCTCGACGAGGCGCACGCGCGAGGCCAGAAACGACAGGCCGTAACCCAGCAACAGCCCGCCCGCGATCCCGATACCGAACTGCGAGACGATTTCGCTGGCGATGCTCGAGGCGGTGAAGCCCTCGCTGGCATCGATCGTGGCCAGCAGGAAGGTGACCATGAAGATGGCCATCGGATCGTTGGTGCCGGACTCGATCTCGAGGGTGGCGCTAACGCGCTGGTTCAAGGTGACGCCGGAACTGCGCAGCTGGGAGAACACGGCGGCCGCGTCGGTGCTGGCCACGATCGACCCCAGCAACAGGCCATAACGCCAGTCCAGGTTCAGCCACACCGCGATGAACGCGCCGGCCAGCGACGCCGATACAAGCACGCCCACGGTGGCCAACGATAACGCCGGCCATAGTGCCACCCGGAATGTCTGCAGGTGGGTACGCAGACCGCCGTCGAGCAGGATGATCGCCAGCGCCAGGTTGGCGATGAAAAACGCCAGCGGCACGTTGTCGAAATCGATCTGGCCCGGGCCGTCCTGGCCGGCCAGCATGCCCACCAGCAGAAAGATCAGCAGCAAGGGCGGACCGAAGCGCGCCAGCGAACTGGCGACTACGCTCAGAAAAAGCAGCAGGCCGACAAAGAAAAGGATGATGTTGGTGTCGGTCATCGAATCCGAATAGCGGTCATCAAACAAACGGTGGCGGGCTTGGGTGAGACGGCCACCATGGCAAAGGCTCAGCATCAACTATGCCATGTACGGCGTGCTCCACCGCACAGGCGGTTCGTAATGCCCAGCGCCGGCGCTTGGACACTGCGATGTGGACGCTGTTCGCGGCAGGCGCGATCGAGGCCGGGTTCGTACGGCGGCCGGGTAACAAACGGCACGGCCGGCGGGCAGATCCGGCAGGCAAGAAAAAGCCCCGTATCGCGCTTTGCGATACGGGGCCGACTTGGTGGAGGCGGCGGGAATCGAACCCGCGTCCGCGGATTCTCGACCCTCGGGTCTACATGCTTATTTCGTCTTTGATTGTCGGCGCGAGGTTACCCGACGAAAAGGGAAAACCTGCGCGTATCTTCGTTTGCTCTTAACGGGTCGGCCCGAAGCGGGGCCTTGCCGCGAGTCTGCAAGAGTCGATACCCGGGTCCGGAAGCACAGACACTTACCGGTCGGGCACTAGCAGGCTTTTTAAGCTGCTAGAGCGTAGTTGTCGTCGTTCGCAACTAGCTTAGGTTGCAAATTGATTAACGAGGTTGATTTGCGACCTCGGCATGCACCTTGGGTTTTGACATCCGCGTCGAAGCCATGTCGCCCCCGAAAAAGGCAATTAGATTGTAGCAGTAAAACAGGGTGTGGGCGGCAGGAATAAAATCAAGCCGGTCGCGATCAGGTGCGCAGGATTTGCGCCTTGCGGCGATTCCAGTCGGCTTCCTTCTTCGTCTGGCGCTTGTCGTAGTTCGCCTTGCCCTTGGCCAGCGCGATCTCGAGCTTGGCCTTGCCACGCTTCCAGTACATCGCCAGCGGTACGACGGTAAAGCCTTTCTGTTCGGTCGCGCCGATCAGGGTGGCCAGCTCGCGCTCGTGCAGCAGCAGCTTGCGCGTACGCGTGGCATCCACCACCACGTGCGTGGACGCCGATTCCAGCGGCTGGATATGACTGCCAAGCAGGAAGGCTTCGCCGTCCTTGATCAGCACATAGGCTTCGGTGATGCGCCCCTTGCCGGCACGCAGCGCCTTGACCTCCCAACCTTCGAGCACGAGACCGGCTTCCAGACGTTCTTCCAGAAAGAAGTCGTGACGCGCACGCTTGTTGAGCGCGATGGTCGAACTGGGCTGTTTGCTGTTTTTTTGCTTTGCCATGGCCTTAGTATAGCGGGCCAGGGCAAGCAGGGAACCGGGGGGATGATTTGCCGGCCTTAATTCACAGCGCGTGGGCGACAAGCGCGTGCCAGCCGCGGGGCGTACGTGCATGATCGATTTCAGACAGGCAGACCGATGCCCGCTTTAAGCCATGTGGCAACGCGCGCATGCGTCTGCCCATCCAGGCGCCTCAAGCGCTGATGGTGGCCTTCGCACAGCGTCCGGAATGGTCTTCTTCATCGCGCTTCGTAATCGCGATGACGGCGGCGGTCGTGAGCTTGAGCAACCTCTGGCGCCTGCCGTATCTGTTGTCGGATTACGGCGCCGGCGCGTTCTTGCTGGTCTATGTCACGGCGCTGCTGAGCATGGGGTTGCCGTTGTTATCCGGCCAGCTGCTCATGGCGCGGGGCACGCGCGCGGACGTGCCCGGCGTTATCGCAGCCTGGACCCGCAACGCGCCGCATTCGCGCCTGTGGATCTGGAGCGGTTATCTCGCAGTGGTCGGCGCCGGCATGCTGCTGGCTGCCTACAGCGTGGTGGCCGCCTGGAGTCTGGCCTACAGTCTGCGCGGCGTGACCGGCATGCTCGACGGCAGTTCGGTGTCGGCGGCGAGCGCGCAGTTCGTGACGTTCGCGCGCGATTCGGAGCGTGGTTTCGGCTGGCTGCTGCTGTTCTTTGGCCTGATCGTCGCAACCGCGGCACACGGGCTGCGGCGCGGCGTCGAGCCGGTCATGCGTACGCTGGCCTTCTGCATGCTCATGGCGTTGACCGCGCTGGTCGTGTCTGCGGCCATGCATGCGCGCGCCGACGATGCGCTTTATGCGATTTTCGCGGTCGACTTTGCCGCGCTGGGCTGGCGCGGCGTGTTCGAAGCGCTGTATCAAGCCTTTTTCACGCTCAGCCTCGGCACCGGGGTAGTGGTGTGTTTCGGTAGTTATCTGCCCAGCAATACACCGGTGGTACGGTTTTCGCTGCTGATTCTGGGGGTCGATCTGGCGGTGTCGCTGGCCTGTGCCTTCATGCTGGCTGTGTTCGTGGGCCCCAGCGAAGCCGATCTGGATGTCGGCATCCAGAGCCTGTTCGAAACTCTGCCGGTCGCCATGGCCGGCGATTGGCAGGCGCCGATCATGTTCGTGCTGGTGGCGCTGGTGAGTCTGTCGACCGCGATCGGCCTGTTCGAGCCGGTGGTCCAGCTGGTCCAGCAGCGCAGCGGCTATACGCGCCTGCGTGCCACGCTCTATTCGGGTCTGGTGCTGGCGCTGCTGGGCATGGCGGCACTGCTTTCCTTTGGCGTGCTCGATCGGGTGACCCTGTGCGGCTACAACCTGTTCGGTTGGCTGATGCTGATCACCGCCCAGCTCATCGGGCCGTTGACCGGGCTGCTTCTGTGTATCCTGCTGGGGCGGGTATTGGCCCGGAAGCGGTTGGTCGATGCCTGGCAACATGCCGGCGGATACAGTCGCGCGACCGGGTTTGCGGTCTGGCATGCGCTGTTGCGCTATCCCACGCGCATCGTGCTGGTGCTCGTGCTGGCCTATGCACTGGGCGCATTGCGCCTGATCGAAATGGTGTGGTTTCCGTGAGCGAAGCGATCGAAGTGGACGTGGTGCTGGCGTTGCCGGGCGAATGCCTGCGCCGGCGGGTATGCCTTCAACCGCCGGTGAGTGCGGCGGATGCGTTTCAGGCCAGCGGGCTGGATCGTATCTATCGCGAACGCGTCGGCGCGGATACCCCGCCGCTGGGCGTGTATGGGCGCAAGATCAGGTACGACCAGCCGCTCAACGGGGGTGAGCGCCTCGAGATTTACCGTCCTCTCACCGCCGACCCGCGCCAGCGTCGCCGTGCGCGCGTGGATGCCCGTCGCCGCGACGAACGCGCGGCGGCCGACGGCTCAGGTGCCGGGTAGAGGGCGGCTGAGCTGACGATCGGCGGAGCGGTCGATGTCGTCGCTACCGGGCAGGTCGTTATCCGGGCCGGGGGTCACGCTGGACGGCACCGGTTCGTCATCCATGATTTGCGAAGTGTATTCCTCGTCGCCATCGATCTCGGCAAGCTTGTCGTTGACGAAATAGAGGTTGAGCTCGCTTTTGCGCACGTGTGCGCGCGGATCGCGGTAGTAGAAGACGTAGTCCCAGCGATCGTTTTCAAAGCTGCTGTCGATCAGCGACGTGCCCATGACGTACTCGACCTGACGCTTGGTCATGCCGATTTCGAGCTGGTTGACGTTTTTGGCCGTCACCACGTTGCCCTGCACCACCGGCACGCGGAAAAAGACCGGTAGGCTGCATGCGCTGAGCATGAGCAGCATGACGAGTAGGGCGGCTGTTCTCATAGACTTCTGGACCCGTAGTTGGCGATGGGCATCATACGGCAGCCGTTTTGTAGCTGCCAAACGTGCGCGGCGCGCGACTCGCGAATGCGCTTGTCCGGCGCAATATACGCGCTCTCAATCGCGGGCCCGTTCGATCATGTCGGCGGCATGGGCCCGCGTTTGCGCGGTCAGTTCGACGCCGCCGAGCATGCGCGCTATTTCCTCGACTCGCGTATTGGCATCGAGATAGGTGATCCGCGTCGAGGTGTGGCCGTTGCGTACCTGCTTGGCCACATGCAGATGATGGGCGGCCTGGGCGGCAACCTGCGGCAGGTGGGTCACGCACAGCGATTGTCCGGCCGCGCCGAGCGCGCGCAGCTGTCGGCCCACGATCTCGGCCACGCCGCCGCCGATGCCGGTATCCACCTCGTCGAACACCAGGGTCGGTACGCGGGTTCGGGTGGCCGCGACCACTTCGATCGCGAGGCTGATACGCGACAGCTCGCCGCCGGAAGCCACGCGTTCCAGCGGGCGTGCGCTCTGGCCCGGGTTGGCCGCGATCAGGAATTCGATCTCGTCGGTGCCGCTGGCGTTGATGCGCGTATGCGCGGCCGGGGTGATGCGCACGCTGAATTCGCCTTCCGGCATGCCCAGCGACCGAATGATGTCGGTAATGGCCGCGCCCAGCTGTTTGGCCGCCGCACTGCGTTTTTTGCTGAGCGCGGCCGCGGCTTCGTGATAGGCCTCGGTCTGTCTGGCTTCGTCTTTCTTGAGCGTTTCCAGGCGTGCGCCGGCGCCTTCCAGGGTGTCGAGCTCTTCGGAAAGCCGTGCCGCCAGCGCCGGCAGCTCGGCCGGCGCGCAGTGATGCTTGCGGGCCAGGTCCTGGATGCTGCCCAGGCGTTGTTCGACTTCCCTGAAGCGCTGCGGGTCGATATCCAGCGTATCCACGTGATGGCGCAGCGCGTCGACGGCTTCCTGGGCCTGAATACGAGCACTGGCCACCAGTTCGAGGATGGGCGCAAACCCGTCGTCGATTTCGGCCAGATCGCCCACCAGGCGCTCGGCGCTGCCCAGCTGATCCATGGCCGCGCCTTCCTCGGCTTCGTAGAGCAGGGTGAGCGCGCGCTGGCCGTCGCCGATCAGCCGCTCGGCGCTGGCCAGGCGGCGATGCTCGGCTTCCAGCTCGTCGAGTTCGTCGACGCCCAGATCCAGCGCTTCCAGCTCGCTGACCTGGTAGCGCAACAGATCGATCCGCATGGCGCCGGCGTCGTCAACTTGCTCGATCGCCGCGATTGCAGCGCGGGTTTCACGCAGCGTCTCGGCAGCCCCGGCCACCGCAGCGAGAACGTCGCCATGTTCGCCGTATTCGTCGAGCAGGTCGCGCTGGGCGCTGCGACGCAGCAGCGACTGATGCGCATGCTGGCCGTGGATATCAACCAGCCGTTCGCCGAGTTCGCGCAATTCGCGCGCGGGCATGGGCGTGCCGTTGATCCAGCAGCGGCTGCGCCCTTCGCTGGCGACCACGCGCCGGATCAGGCATTCGTTGTCGTCGTCGAGCTCGTGTTCGGCCAGCCAGTCGCGTGCGGTGGGGGCGTCGTCGAGCACGAAGCGCGCGCTCACCTCGGCGCGTTCGGCGCCTTCGCGCACGGCCTGGGCATCGGCCCGGTCGCCGAGAATGAGGTTGAGCGCGTCCACCAGGATCGACTTGCCGGCGCCGGTCTCGCCCGATAGCACCGTCATGCCGGCTTCGAACTCCACGTCCAGCCGATCGATGATGGCGAAGTTGCGAATGGTGATTTCGGCGAGCATCAGGAGTGCGCCAACGTCTGGCCGCGGCCCCACTGCAGCTTGTTGCGCAGAATATTGAAGTAGTCGTAGCCGGGCGGGTGGATGAGCTTGAGGTCGTGGGCGCCGCGACGGATGTGGACGCAGTCGCCCGCGCCGAGCGGCTGGCTGACCTGGCCATCGCTGGTGAAAAGCGCCGCGCCGTCGAGCGTTTCGGCCACGCGGATCTCGATTTCATGGTCGGCGTCGACGATCAGCGGCCGGTCGGAGAGCGTATGCGGGCAGATTGGCACCAGTGCCAGCGCGTTGAGCGCCGGGTGTAGCACCGGCCCGCCGCCGGACAGGGCATAGGCGGTGGAACCGGTGGGCGTGGCCACCACCATGCCATCGGCGCGGTGGTGGCTGATGAAGGCGCCGTTCATGTAGGTATCGAAATCCAGCACCCGGGCGAAGTCCTGGTTGCGAATCACGCATTCGTTGATCGCCGAGAACTGCTCGGGCTGCATACGGCCATCGGCACGTTCGATCTGGGCGCGCAGCATCAGCCGCGATTCGGCAATGTAGTCGCCGGCGAAGATATCGTCGAGCGTGGCGCTCATGTCCGCGGGCAGCACGTCGACCATGAATCCGAGCCGCCCGAGGTTCACCCCGAGCAATGGCGTGCCCGACGCCGCGACAGCGCGCCCGGCATCCAGCAGGGTGCCGTCGCCGCCCACC
>NZ_CAXGSH010000062.1:0-22995 GCF_964012375.1 uncultured Salinisphaera sp. | reverse complement strand
ACGCGCGCAAAAGACACCGGCGCGACCGTAGATGAATAGATCAGAGGTTCCTTAGCAGAGTTTGCCTGGCGCAACGTAGAGCACACCTATCGCGTATTATCGGGATATGGCTATACGGCGAACCCTGCTGTTTCTATTCTCGTTCGTCGCCCTGCTGGCGAGCGCGACCGGGCTCGTCGCCCAGCCGTCCACGGACGCCGCGCCGCCGATACGCGAGATACCCGTCGACGGGCCGATCGGCCCGGCCACCAGCGCCTTCGTCGCTCGCGAACTCGAACAGGCCGCCGCTGCAAACACGCCGCTGATCATTCTGCGCCTGGATACGCCCGGCGGGCTGGACGGCGCGATGCGCGATATCGTGAAGGCGATTCTAGCCTCCCCGGTGCCGGTGGTCGGTTATGTTTCGCCCGGCGGCGCACGCGCGGCCAGTGCCGGCACCTATATCCTCTATGCCAGCCATATCGCGGCCATGGCGCCGGCCACCAATCTCGGCGCGGCCACGCCGGTATCGATAGGCGGCGATGGATCGGCCCCGGCCGATGCCGAGCCCGAGCCCGAGCCGGCGGACGCGTCGGAACCCGAAAGCGATAACAACGCCGTACAAACGAGCGACAACGCCACCGCCAAGCGACGCAAGGCGGTCAACGATGCCGTGGCCTATATCCGCAGCCTGGCCGAGCGGCGCGGCCGCAACGCGGACTGGGCCGAACAGGCCGTGCGCGAAGGAACGAGCCTGTCGGCACAGGCCGCCCTCGATGCCAACGTCATCGACCTGATCGCAGCCGATACCACGCAGCTTCTGGATAGGATCGACGGCCAGAGCGTGGAAACGGCGGCCGGCACGCAGCAATTGAACGTGGCCGGTGCGCGCGTCGAGCAGCGCGAACCCGGCTGGCAAACCGAACTGCTGTCGGTGATCACCAATCCGACCGTGGCCTATCTGTTGTTCATGATCGGCATCTACGGGCTGATTCTGGAAGGCCTGAACCCCGGCACCGGCGTGCCGGGCGTGGTCGGTGCCATCAGCCTGCTGTGCGCGCTGTTCGCCTTTCAGGTGCTGCCGGTCAACTATGCGGGACTGGCATTGATCGCGCTCGGTGCCGGGCTGATGGTGGCCGAGATGTTCGCGCCCAGTTTCGGTATTCTGGGCCTGGGTGGTGTTGCCGCTTTCGTGTTCGGCTCGATCATGCTCATGGATACCGACGTGCCCGGCTTCGATATTCCTTTCGGCCTGATCGGCGGTATCGCGGTGGCCAGCGCCCTGCTGTTGTTCGGGATCCTGTACATGTTCCTGCGCTCGCGACGCGAACGCATACACACCGGCCATGCCGGGCTCATTGGCAGCCGTTGCGTAGCCCTCGCGGATTTCGAACGCGAAGGCCGCGTCCTGCTGCACGGCGAGTCCTGGCTGGCAGTCAGCCACACGCCGGTCGTGCGCGATGAACCACTCGTGGTCACCGCGGCCGAAGGCCTCAAGGTATTCGTGCGCCCCGCCGGACCGGCGGATACCACCATTGCTACGGGCAACGCGCCAGCGCGTGGGCCCATACCGCGGAGATAGCCATGCTCATCAATTTCGGTTTTGCCGTGATCATCCTGCTCGCGCTGGTGATCTTTGCCTCGATCAAGATCCTGCCGGAATACGAACGCGGCGTGATGTTCACGCTCGGGCGCATGACCGGCGTAAAAGGCCCCGGTCTGTTTCTGGTGATCCCGGTCATCCAGAAGATGATCAAGGTGGATATGCGCGTGGTGGTACTGGACGTGCCGCCCCAGGACGTGATCTCGCGCGACAACGTATCCGTGCGCGTCAACGCCGTGGTGTATTTCCGGGTTATCGACGCCGACCGGGCGATCGTGGAAGTCGAACATTTCTACGACGCGGTCAGCCAGCTTGCCCAGACCACGCTACGCAGCGTGCTGGGCAAGCATGAGCTCGACGAAATGCTGGCCGAGCGCGACAAGCTCAACGCCGATATCCAGGAAATTCTCGACCGCCATACCGATGCCTGGGGCCTGAAAGTCGCCAACGTGGAGATCAAGCAGGTCGACCTCGACGAGAGCATGACCCGTGCGATTGCCCGTCAGGCCGAGGCCGAACGCGCACGCCGAGCCAAGGTCATCAACGCCGAAGGCGAAATGCAGGCGGCCGAAAACCTGCGCGGGGCCGCCGAACAACTCGCGCGCGAGCCGCAGGCCCTGCAGCTGCGCTATCTGCAGACGCTGGTGGATATCGCTGGCGAGAACAATTCCACCATCGTGTTCCCGCTGCCGATGGACCTGATCGAACCGCTGCTCGATGCCGCCAAGAAAATGGGCGAGCACAAGAACTAGAACCCGCGGTCGACGGCTAGTCGCTGGCGGCCATGAAACGCTCGACCACCGGATCGACCGCCGGCGTCGCCGTCAGGTCAATGCCCTCGCCCAGCGCCGCCACGATATGGCGCATCGCGGCCACGCGCGCTTTTTTCTTGTGGTTCGCGTCAATCCGCGTCCACGGCGTGGCCGCCGTGGAGCAGCGCTCGAACATGCGCGCATAGGCCTGTTCATAGTCCTGCCATCGCGCCCGGTTGCGAATATCGTCGGCCGTGATCTTCCAGCGCTTGGCCGGGTTCGCATAGCGCGAACGAAACCGCTCGAGCTGGGTATCGGCACCGATATCCAGAAACAGCTTGACCAGGCGTACGTCGTTATCGACCAGCGTGCGTTCGAAGGCATTGATCTCGTCGTAGGCGCGCTCGCACGACTGCGCCGATATGAGCCCTTCGATCGGCTCGACGAGTACCCGTCCGTACCAGCTGCGATCGAAGATCGCGATTTCGCCGGCCCCGGGAATACGCCGCCAGAACCGCTGTAGCCAGAGTTCGTCACGTTCGACCGCATTCGGGGCCTTGATTGGCCAGACGGTGAGATGGCGTGGATCCAGCACCCAGGCAATACGCCGTATCAATCCACCCTTGCCGGCCGCATCCCAGCCTTCGAGCACGATCACCGCGCTACGCCGTTCCTGCGCATAGGCATGCTGGATGGCAACCAGCTCAGCCTGCAGGGCTTCGAGTTCGTCATGAAGCGCTTTTTTATCGGCCACGGGATCTCTCCGGCTCGTCGGCGCGGCGAGGCAGGGCCAGCGGGCGGTCTTCGGCATGGGCAAGCCGCTGGACCAGCCCCAGCAGAATGCCGGCAGTCGCCCCCCAGATATGATCGTCGCGATAGTCGATGCCGTAGACGTGATACGTCTGGCCGTTACGCTCGTAGGGGTACTCGCGATAGTTGTCCAGCTCCAGCAGATGCGCGAGCGGCACGGCGAACAGACGCGCGACTTCCGCATCGTCGGGATACACCTCGGCGCGTGGATCGACCCAGCCCACGAACGGGCTGATCACGAAGCCCGTGACGGTCGGGTACTCGGGCAGCTCGCCGAGCACTTCAACGTGGTGCGACTGCAGTTCGATCTCTTCTTCAGCCTCGCGCAGGGCCGCCCGTTCGGCATTGCGATCCTGTGCTTCCATGCTGCCGCCGGGAAAGCTGATCTGGCCCGGATGATGGCGCAGGGCCGCGCTTCGCTGGGTGAAGTAGACGTAGGGCTCGGGCGCGGCGACCACCGGAATGAGCACGCCCGCACGCCGGGCGGCCACCCCGTAGGCCTCAATCGGCCGGTTGTCGCCCGGCCCTGTATGACCCGGCGGCATTTTGACCGCCAGCGCCTGCTGCAGACGTCGGCGCCACGTCTCGGCCGGGTCCCGATCCGTCAATGCATCAACCGTTCGATGGCGTGGACTGGTCGATACGCTCGCCGGCCTTGAGTTTTTCGGCATATTCCTTGGCCAGCGCCTGGAAGCGCGGCGTAAGGCCCGCATCCGCATACATCGGATCGCCTTCTTCATCGTAGGCCGCGATTTCGTTACCCGGCTCGTAGGAGAAGGACGATGCCAGCTCGTCCAGAGCGGCTGCCAACAAATCGGTGAGAATGCGTTCCTGGGTCAGGCCCGGGAACAGATCGCACAGGGCGGCAACCTTGGCCGCGTCGTAGAGCGGCAGACGAATCTCGTAGGTTTCGTCCGTCCGGGTTTCGCCGGCGTTGGCTTTCCATTGAGCGACCAGTTCGTTGACTTTCATCCGGGTACCTGCAGTTTGAGTATTCGATGCGCGTTGCGACCCGCATAGATTACGAGAGTCGCGCGTATTTCAACAATGTTGCGCGGCCCTTTTAAAGTCGCGTTGACCCGCTTCTAAGCGCCTGCTAGCTTGGCGCCAACTCAACCCGAGAGTAACGCATGGCCAAGACCGAAAAGACCTGGAGCCTCAAGGAAATCGACCAGCAGCGCGGTGACAAGAAAGGTACTGCGTTCCTGGCATTCAAGCAGCTCAAGGATAGTTTCGACGAGGGCCGCGACTACTATTACCTGAGCGCGAGCCAGGATGCGCGCGAAATCGAGCAGCTGCGCAGCGCC
Source organism: uncultured Salinisphaera sp. (assembly GCF_964012375.1). Lineage (NCBI taxonomy): Bacteria > Pseudomonadati > Pseudomonadota > Gammaproteobacteria > Salinisphaerales > Salinisphaeraceae > Salinisphaera > uncultured Salinisphaera sp. The sequence goes on along the minus strand of NZ_CAXGSH010000062.1, from coordinate 18,544 downwards.
GGGCGCATCTACGAAAGCACCGTCAACGCCATCCTCCTCACCGAAGGCGGCTACAGCGCAGTACTCGACTACCTCGACGGCTGAACGCGTAAACGCAGCGTGCTCAAGCCGAGAGTTGCTGTTCGAGCGCGCGCTGATCGTCGGCGAAGCGACGAATGCCTTCGGCCAGCTTCTCCGTGGCCATGGCGTCGGCGTTCATGGCCCAGTCGAACGCACTGCGGTCGAGCATCAGGCGCGGCACGTCGGAATCGGTTGCGGTGATGCCCTGCGTATCTGCAGGCTCCAGTCCGGCCAGTTCCTCGAGCAGCGCGGGCGAAATCGTCATCAGGTCGGCGCCGGCGAGCGCCAGGATCTGCTCGCGGTTGCGAAAACTCGCCGCCATCACCTGGGTCGGGTAGCCGTGGGTCTTGGCATAGGAGTTGATACGCCGCACGCTGGCCACGCCCGGATCCTGTTCCGGCGCGTAGTGCGCCACGCCTTCGGCCTTCTTGTACCAGTCGGTGATCCGTCCAACGAACGGCGAAATGAGCGTCACCCCGGCCTCGAAACAGGCCTGGGCCTGGGCCAGCGAAAAAATAAGCGTCATGTTGCAGGCAACGCCTTCGGATTCGAGCACGCTGGCCGCCCTAATACCGGCCCAGGTGCTGGCGATCTTGATCAGAATACGCTCGGGGGCGACGCCCAGTTCGCCGTAATCGGCGATCAGCGCGCGCGCCTTGCGAATGGTGGCATCGGTATCGAACGACAGCCGGGCATCCACTTCGGTGGACACATAGCGCGGCACGACCTGGGTGAGTTCGCGTCCGAACAGCGTCATCAGCCGCTCGACCCGGCTCAGCCCATGGGCGGGCATTGCCGCCAGCGCCTCGTCGACGAGATGCCGGTAGCGCGTATCACCCGCCGCCTGCAGCACCAGGCTCGGGTTGGTCGTTGCATCGGTGGGCCGATAGACGCGAATGGTTTCGAAATCGCCGCTGTCCGCAACCACGGTAGTGCGGGCACGCAGCGCTTCAAGCGCGTTCTGTGGGGTGTTGGACGCAAGGGATTCGGACATCTCGTGACTCTTGGCGAATACAGGGCTCACTATAGAACAGTCCCGCGACCACCCGCCAAGGCTTCGCGCCCGGACCAGCTGGCAAGCGGTTTATCGCCATGACAATATCGCCGACTGAATTGCCCCCGCTGGTCGTGCATGCCGGCTTTGCGGCGCAGCGCTGGGCAGGCCCGGCCGGGTTCGCCACCGTCGTGCATCCGCCCGAGCAAGGCTTCTATCTGCGCGCGGGCGCCGACGGGCTCGTCCTGCATCATGCCGATGCGCCTGCCCGCGATCGCGGCCTGCGTATCGATCTGCTCGACGGCAGCGTCGAACGTCGCGCCGCGGGCGGTCGCCAGTCGCCGCTCGCCCGCGCACTGGGCCTGCGCCGCCACCCGCGCCCGCGGGTGCTGGATACCACCTGCGGGCTGGGCCGCGACAGCGCCACCCTAGCGGCGCTCGGCTGTACGGTGGTGTCGATCGAACGCCACGCGGTGCTGTTCGCCCTGCTTGACGATGCCCGCGTACGCGCACAGGCCACGCCGCCGCCCTGGCTTGCCGCCTGGCCAGAGCTCATCCATGCCGATGCCGGTCGCTGGTTGGCCGATACCTGCGCCGACGATTTCGATATCGTCTATATCGACCCGATGTTCGATGCGCCCCGACGCAAGGCCCGCCCGCAAAAGGCACTCGCCTGGATGCACGAACTCGTGGGCACCGATACGGACGTGGCACTGCTGCTGGAACGCGCCCGTGCGGCGGCCATGCGCCAGGTGGTCGTCAAACAGCATGCCCGGGCGACGCCAATCGCCCCGCCCGACCGCCAGGTCGAAGGCAAGGCGATTCGGTTCGATATCTATCTAAGCTGAGAACCGCGCGGCGCGCTAGACCGCAGCCAAACCCGCCAGAAAGCGCTTGTAGTTCTCGACGTAGTGCGCGGCACCGCGCTTGAGTTTTTGCGCGTCATCATCGCTGAGTTCGCGTTTCACCCGGCCGGGCACGCCGATGACCATGCTGTTGTCGGGAATTTCCTTGCCCTCGGGGACCAATGCGCCTGCGCCGATCAGGCAATTGCGCCCGATCTTAGCGCCGTTGAGCACTGTGGCCTTGATACCGATCAGGCTGTTGTCGCCGATCGTGCAGCCGTGCAGCATCGCCTGATGGCCCACGGTACAGTCCGCGCCCACGGTCAAAGGAAAGCCGGGGTCGGTATGCAGCACGCAGCCGTCCTGAATATTGCTGCCGCGCCCGATCGTGATCAGCTCCTGGTCGCCGCGCAGCACGGCGTTGAACCAGATACTGGCATCGACTTCGAGCTTCACATTGCCGAGCACGGTGGCGTTGTCGGCCACGAAGAACTGTCCGGCATCCGGCGTTTGTGGGGTGATGTCGTCCAGGCGGTAAAGCATGTCGTCCTCCGGTTGCTTCTTGTCGTCGTTAATTGTCGACCGCGCTCAGCGCAGCCCGCCGGGCTTGCGGGCGACATCGTCGCGCACGTAGACCGGCAGCGCCTGCGCGGCGGGCAGACCTTCACCAGCGCGCAACGTCGGTATGGCCAGGCGTGCGATATCGAGAGCATGCGGCCACTGTTCAACGGGTTCCAGCGTCTCGGGCGCGACGCCGCGCTCGCCGGCGACGACGTGCCAGCCGTTGCCGGCCCGGGTGTATTCGTTGGCCGTGTCGGCGTCGAGCTGTTCCGGGCGCATGACCCGTTCGATACCCAGCGGTTCCGGGGCGGCGCCCTGCCCTCGCTGGTAGTCGGCGCTATAGATTTCGCCCATGCGCGCATCCTGAACCACGCGGATGCGTTCAACACGCGCGTCTTGATGCAGGCAGCGCGCGGCCAGCGCCGCGAGGGTAGACACCGGCACCACCGGCCGATCAATGCCCGCGGCCAGACCCTGAATGAGCCCGGCGGCAATCCGCAGACCGGTGAACGCACCCGGCCCACGTCCGAACGCCAGGCCGTCGAGATCGGCCAGCTCGAGATCGGCGCGCTCCAGCAGCTCCCGCGCCAGCGGCAACAGACGGCGTGCATGGGCCTGCGGGGCGATCTCGAAGTGTTCGAGCTCGTAGTCGCGCTCGACGTCCACGACGGCAACCGACAACGCCTCGGTCGAGGCATCCAGGGCGAGTATCTTCATGCCGGCGCCAGAGAATCGAGAAATTCGCAGGCCACGGCCTGATCGCGGGTGATGGGCATGGGCGGCAGGCTGGCCCGAATCGCGCCGCCGTAGCGCGCCGTGAACAGCCGCGGGTCGCAGATGGCCAGTACGCCGCGGTCGGCGGCGTCGCGAATCAGGCGGCCCACGCCCTGCTTGAGGGTGATGATGGCCTGGGGCAGTTGGTAGTCCATGAACGGGTTCTCTCCGGCCTCCTTCATCGCGGTAAACCGTGCCGCCAGCACCGGGTCGGCCGGCGAGGCGAACGGCAGGCGGTCGATGATCACCAGCCGCAGGGCCTGACCGCGTACGTCCACGCCTTCCCAGAAACTGCTGGTCGCGACCAGTACCGCCCCGTCGTCGTTGCGAAACTCCGCCAATAGCGTGGCCCGCGGCGCACTGCCCTGCATGAGCACATCGATGCCGGCCGCGGCCAAGGCCTCGCCGTAGCGGGCCACCGCCCGGTAGCTGGTACACAGCAGGAAGGTACCGCCGCCGGACGCTTCGATAAGCGCCAGCGCCTGGGATACCAGCGCGTCGTCGAAGTCCGGCGTGTTCGGCGCCGGCATGGCCTGGGGCGCATACAGCATGGCGTTGCGTTCGTAGTCGAACGGGCTGGGCAGCACCTGCTGGGTAACGTCGGCGAGCCCGAGTCGGCGACAGAAGTAGTCCAGGTCGTTCTTGACCGCCAGGGTGGCCGAAGTGAATATCCAGGCGCCGGGATAGGCTTCGATGGCGCGCGAGAACGGCGTGGCCACATCCAACGGCGTGCTGTGCCAGATCCAGGCCGTGCCGCGTTTTTCCAGCCAGCTGATCCGGTCGGCGTCGCTCGCGCTCACGGTGGTCAGGGCGGCTTCGAGCTCGCCACAGCGCCGCGACAAAGCCTTCATGCGGTCGCTGCGGCTGGCCACCGGCTCCAGGCCGGTCTTAAGCGCGAGCAGCGCCGCGGCCAGCTCATCGCGTGCGCCGCGGCGTGCGTCGGTTTCCAGCTCCTCCCAGCTGCGATTGCCCGGCGCATCGCCCAACGCATCGGCAAAACGGCGTTCGGCGTTGCCGACGTCCTTGAGCTTGGCTTTCAGCGCGGGCATGTCGCCGCCGAGCGTATCCAGCTCGGCCAGACCATCGCGCACCAGATCTTTCAGCTGGCGCGCGGAAAGCGCCTGGCCGAAAAAGCGTCCGGCGATATCGGGCAGCCGGTGGGCCTCGTCGAGCACGATCGCATCCGCGCCCGGCAGCACCTCGCCAAAGCCGGATTCGCGCAGGGTCAGATCGGCAAACAGCAGGTAGTGATTGACGATGACCAGATCCGCCGCCTGGGCCTCGCGGCGGGCATGCACCACCCAGCACTGATCGAACAAGGGGCATTCCTGGCCCAGGCAGTTGTCGGTCGTGGAGGTGATACGCGGCCAGAGCGCATCGCCGTCGCCCAGGTCGCCGAACTCGCCCAGATCGCCGGTGGTGGTCCGGGCTGCCCAGTCGCGTACCGCACGAATCTTGGGCGCGAGATAGAGATCCCCGCTGGCCTCGGTGAGATTGAGCCGGTGCAGGCAAAGATAGTTGGCCCGGCCCTTGAGCACGGTGGCATGTACCGAACGCCCGAGCACCGTCTGCGCCAGCGGCACGTCCTTGTCGTCGAGCTGGCTTTGCAGGTAGCGCGTGGCGGTCGAGACGATGATCTTTCGCTGCGAGGCGAGCGCGGGCAGCAGATAGGCCAGGGTCTTGCCGGTGCCGGTGCCGGCTTCCACCACCAGCCGTTCGCCAGCGTCGATGGCACGGGCCACCGCGCTGGCCATCTCGGCCTGACCGGCACGGGCCGCATAGCCGGGCAGCGCCCGCGAGAGCGCGTCGTCGTCAGAGAATAGCGCGGCGCCTGCCGCCGCACTCATCGCATGAACTGCTGGCTGGCGCTGCGATAGCTGCTGGCGCGCTGCATGGCCTCGTCGGCACCGCCGCGATCGCCGTCGGCGCGGCGCGCTTCGGCGATCAGGCGCCAGTTATCGGCGCGTACGAACGGATTATCGCCCGCCACGCTGTTGGATTTGCGTGCCATGGCTTCGGCCTGACCGCCCTGCCCCTGCGCGAGTTTGACCGCCGCCAGACGCTGATAAACGAATGCGTTGCGCGGTTCGAGATCGAGCGCGCGTTCCAGCGTGGCGGCGGCCATATCCATATTGCCGTTGCGGGCCAGCGTATCGGCCCGTCCCAGCAGCGACAGTACGGCCGGACTGCTGGCCTCCTGGGCGCTGCGCGGCGGCATCACCTCGGGCTTGCTCGGCCGCTGCGGCGGGCGCGGCTGTTCCTCACCAGGCTGTGGCGACGGCACCGTGGGCGAAGCCGGGCCTTCCGGCGGCGGAAAGCTGGTGCGCTGGGTGGTGGCACAGCCGGCCAGCGCGATGGTCAGCGCCACTACTGCGATTCGTTGCATGCTCCCAAACCTCTCGTTGCGTGGCCGCGCGGCTTGCGCGAGCGCACGGTCGACAGCGGCATCGAACCCCCTGGCCCGATCGCTCGCTTCGATCAACCGAACAAGCGCTGCAGCCAGTTGCCTTCGTCCTGTTCCTGCTGTTGTTCCTGCTGACGCGGCTGTTCGCGGCGATAGCGGTTTTCGCGCATGATATCGCTATCACAGTCGGAAAGCCCGTCCGGCACCTCGCCGCGCACGAAAGGCACTGGCGTGGTGTTGCTACAGCCGCCGTAGTCGTTGCCCGCCGTGCCATTGGGGTCGAAGCGCATACGCAGCGGGATTTCCACCACGTCCTCGGGCGGCACGTTCATCAGACCGCGCGGGTCGATATCGGCCATGATACCGGCCCACAGCTGGAGGGCGCCGGTCGCCCCGGTGAGCTGGGCCGGCTTGTTGTCGTCGCGGCCGACCCAGACCACAGCCAACCGGTTGGCCGAGAAACCCGCGAACCAGCTGTCGCGCAGATCGTCGGTGGTACCGGTCTTGCCGGCCACGTTAATCGAGCGGTCGAGCGTTTTGTACATCGAAGCGCCGGTGCCGTAGCGCGCCACGCGTTGCAGAATCCAGTTGGTGATATAGACCGGCGATTCATCCACGGCACGCCGGATCTTGAGCGGATAACGCGACAGCGGCTCGCCCTCTCGGGTCGTGACATCACGAATGGCCAGCAGCGGCGTGTAGTAGCCACCGGCGGCGAGCGTATTGTAGATCTGGGCGACCTGCATGGGCGCCATGTCCACGGCACCGAGGGCCAGCGACGGCACCGACAGCGGATCGCCGTTGTAGCCGAGCTTCTTGAGCGTATCGATGACGTTGGGAATGCCCACATCGAGGGCCAGGCGCGCCGTCGACAGGTTATAGCTGTGGGTGAGCGCATAGTGCAGCGGCACTTCGCTGCCATGCGAACGCATCGAATAGTTGTTCGGCCGCCAGGTATCACCGTTGGCCAGCTTGACCGCGAGCGGGCCGTCGTCCAGCGGCGTAAGCACGTTGTATTTCGAGGGCTCGGCCAGCGCGGTGAGATAGACCACGGGCTTCATCAGCGACCCGATCGGCCGGCGTGCGTCGAGTGCCCGGTTGAAGCCGGCAAAGCCGGCGTCGCGGCCGCCGACGAGTGCGAGTACACGCCCGCCTTCGACGCTGGTGACCACCGCCGAGGCCTGCAGGCTGTCGCGCGCAATACCGCGTGCGGCCTCGACCTTGTCCAGCCCGTCCGAGACGCGCTGCTCGGCAGCCGCCTGAACCGCCGGATCGAGCGTGGTGAAGATACGCAGCCCTTCCTCGGTCAGGTCGGCGTCCTTGTACTGGCCCAACAGCTGACGACGCACCAGGTCAATGAAGGCCGGGTACTGGCTGGTACTACGTACCGTACGCGCGGTCACGCCCAGATCCGCTTTCTTGGCTTCGCGCCAGCTCTCCTCTTCCAGGAAACCCGCGCTGTGGAACATGTCCAACACCAGGTTGCGGCGGCGCAGCGCACGCTCGGGGTTGCGGCGCGGGTCGTAGTAGCTCGGGCCCTTGACCATGGCCACGAGCAGTGCGATTTCCTGCGGCTGCAACTCTTCCAGCGGCTTCTGGAAATAAAAGTAGCTGGCCAGGCCAAAGCCGTGGATCGCACGCCCGCCATCCTGGCCGAGATATACCTCGTTGAGATAGGCCTCGAGAATCTCCGGCTTGGAATAGTGCGCATCCAGCAGGATCGCCATCAGCGCTTCCTTGGCCTTGCGCACGAGCGTCTGCTGATTGTTCAGATAGAAGTTCTTGACCAGCTGCTGGGTAATCGTGGACCCACCCTGAACCACCCCGCCGGCGCGCATGTTGGCAACCGCGGCGCGTAGGATCGATTTCGGAGACACGCCCCAGTGGTTCATGAAATCGCGGTCTTCAACCGTAATCAGACCGGCCGGCAGCATTGGCGGCACCTCGCCGAGCTTGACCAGAATCCGGTCTTCGCCCTGCTTCGGATAGATGCTGCCGATCATCAGCGGGTCGAGCCGAACCAAGGCCGGGTCGCCGGATTTGTCCAGCGCGCTCAGGGAACTGACCCCACTACTGTTGAAGCTCAGCCGGATCTCTCGGGCTGCCTGCTTGCCATCCCAGAAATGGAAGGCACGGGTATGGATATCGAGCTGGCCCGCACTGCTGCGATACGTACCCGAGCGCGACAGGCTCGAACTGGCCCGATAGCCCTGGCGGTCGAGCCGAGACACGATTTCGCTGCGGGTAAGATCCAAGCCGCTATAGAGTTCGAGCGGGCTGGCGTAGACCTTGGCCGGCAACGTCCAGCGCGTGCCCTCGAACTGCGCGCGCACCGCGCCGTCCAGATACACCATATACCCCGCCAGCAGCGCAGCGCCGATGCAGCCCAGCAGGAACACATACGGCAGCAGACGCCGAAAGAAGCCGCGCTTGGCTTTAGCCCGCGACGGGGTACGCGCCTTGCGCTTCGGTGTTGATCGAGTGGGTCGTTTTTTCTGGGCCAATTCCGCTATCCGCGCCAGTCAGGGACGCTGATAGTACCAAAGCACGACGCGAGTTTTGTGCGCCGCACCCCGGTACTGGCCAAACCAGCGCGCGTAGCGCGCTCAGCCGCCGCGTCGGCGTGCCGCGCCCTCGATGATCTCTTTTTCCATCGCTTCGAGGCCGATATGGCGTACGTCCTTGCCTTCCACGAAGTACACGACGTATTCGCCAATATTGGTGGAATGGTCCCCGATACGCTCCAGCGCCTTGACTGCCCACAGCACGTCCAGCATATGGCGGATGGTGCGCGGGTCTTCCATCATGTAGGTAATGCACTGGCGCACGATGCCTTCGTACTCGCGGTCGACTTCGGCGTCCTGCTGGGCCACACGCAGCGCCGCCTCCGAATCGAGACGGGCAAAGGCGTCCAGGGCATCGCGCAGCATCTCGCGCACATGCCGACCGAGCGTCTCGATCTGGCGGAACGCGCTTTTTGGCCGGTCGTAACTGGCCAAATGGGTTGCCATGCGTCCGATCTTCTCGGCTTCGTCGCCGATGCGCTCGAGGTCCGTGATGGTCTTGGCCACCGCGATGATCAGACGCAGATCCCCGGCCTGGGGGGCGCGTCGGGCCAGAATGCGGGTACATTCCTCGTCGATCTCGACTTCCATGCGGTTGACCTGCGAGTCGCCCTGCACGACGTCTTCACCAAGCGTGCCTTCGCCGGTAATCAGCGCGCGTACGGCGTCAGCTATTTGCTGCTCGACCAGGCCGCCCATCGAAAGAACGAGTTCACGCACATCCTCCAGGTCGGCATCGAACTGCTTGGACGTATGTTTTTCCAGCCCGACTTTATCCATGGCACTCTCCTCCCAGCGGCCGATCAGCCGTATCGGCCGGTAATGTAGTCTTCGGTCTTCTTTTCGCGCGGATGCGTGAACAGTGAGTCCGTATCCGAATATTCGACAATATTGCCCAAATGGAAAAACGCCGTATAGCCGGCCACTCGAGCGGCCTGCTGCAGGTTGTGGGTGACGATTACGATGGTGTAGTTCTCTTTGAGCTCGTCAATGAGCTGCTCGACCGTCGCGGTCGCCACCGGATCGAGCGCGGAACACGGCTCGTCCATGAGCAACACGGACGGGCTCACCGCGATTGCGCGGGCAATACATAGACGCTGCTGCTGACCACCCGACAACGACAGGCCCGGCATTTGCAGACGATCCTTGACCTCTTCCCACAGGCCCGCGCGCTTGAGCGAATGCTCCACCAGGTCTTCCATATCCGTGCGCTTGCGCACCTGGCCCAGGATCTTGGGCGCGTAGGCAATATTATCGTAGATGCTCTTCGGAAACGGATTAGGCTTCTGGAAAACCATGCCGATATGCGAGCGCAGTTCGACAACGTCGACCTCGGGGGCATAGATGTTCTGGTTCTCGAACTCCACCTCGCCCTTGATGCGCACGTCCGGAATCAGGTCGTTCATCCGGTTGAGACAGCGCAGGAACGTCGACTTGCCGCAGCCGGACGGCCCGATCAGGGCCGTGACCTCGTTCTCGACCACGTCCATGGAAACACCGTGCAGCGCCTGTTTCTCGCCGTACCAGACCTCGAGGTCGTGCACCTTCATCTTCATGTTCTGATTCACGCGCGGGCGCTCCGTGGTCGGCACGTTCACCACCTGGGTGTTGTCGCCGGTCAAATCTCGTGTACGCATCCTAAATCTCCGCCCGGGAAAAGGGAAAATATTTCAATTTGTTAGTACCGCTCATGCCTACCAGCGACGCTCAAAACGGTTGCGCAGAATAACCGCCGTGGCATTGAGGGTGATCAAAAGAGTCAGCAGCACCAGAATGCCGGCCGCGGTCAGGCTCACGTAGGCGCCTTCCGGCATACCCGACCAGGTATAGATCTGAGCAGGCAGCACCGTGGCCGCCTCTGTCATGCTGGTCGGCGCATCCGGAATGTAGGCAATCATGCCGATCAGCAGCAGCGGCGCCGTCTCGCCGATGGCCTGGGCTATACCGATGATGGTGCCGGTGAGAATGCCGGGCAGCGACAGCGGCAACACGTGGTCCCGAATCGCCTGCCAGCGGGACGCGCCAACTGCCTGCGCGCCCTGGCGAATATTCTGCGGCACCGCCTTGAGCGCCGCACGGGTGCTGATGATGATTACGGGCAGCGTCATCAACGACAGCGTCAGGCCACCCGCCAGCGCCGAGGAACGCGGCACGCCAAAGAAGTTGATGAATATGGCAAGGCCGAGCAGACCGAACAGAATGGACGGCACGGCGGCGAGATTGTTGATATTGATCTCGATGCCCTGCGTGAAGCGGTTGTCCGGCGCGAACTCCTCCAGATATATCGCGGTCGCCACCCCGATCGGGAAACTCACCACCAGCACCACGATCATCACATAGAACGATCCGACGAACGCCGACCACAGACCCGCATTGGACGGGATCTTCGAATCGCCGGAAAAGAACAGGCCGCTGTTGAAGCCATAGCTGACCCGCCCTTCCGACTCGAGTCGATCGAGCGTGGCCTTGAGCTCGGGATCAAGCCGATCGCTATATCCCTTACGGTACTGATCCACGTGCGCGGTCGCCGTCAGCCAGCGCGTCTGGGTGGTATTCATCAGGTCGGGATTGGCCTCGACCTGGCGCGGAATGGTGCGATAGAAGGCCCGCGAAATCAGCGGCGAGACGTCTTCCGTGACCGATTCGTTGGTGAACTTGACCGTATCTTCGTTGTACGTGACGTCGACCTTGATTTCGGTCTGCACGAACGCCGAATACCCCTGTCGGATCATGTCGGAGAAAAACACCACGAGAAACGCCAGGGCCAGCAGCAGCGCGGCGATGCAATAGGCCTTGAAGCGTTTTTCCGCACGGTAGCGTTTCTTGAGCTGGCGGGAAGGCGCCAGCGTGATGCCTTGACTCATAATCGAATGCCCTTTAGCGCTATTCGTAGGACTGGCGGAACTTGCGAATGATGATGATGGAGACCAGGTTCAGCGTCAGAGTGACCACGAACAGCACCAGGCCCAGCGCGAACGCGGCCAGGGTTTCGGGGCTGTCGAAGGCCTGATCGCCGGTGAGCGCATCGACGATACGCACCGTCACCGTGGTCATATCTTCGAGCGGGTTCCAGGTCAGGTTCGGGCGCAGCCCGGCTGCCATGACCACGATCATGGTTTCGCCGAGCGCGCGGGATATACCCAGCAGCGACGCGGCCATGATGCCGGGGAACGCCGCAGGCAGAATGATCTGCTTGATCGTCTCGGACTTGGTGGAGCCGAGCGCATAGGCGCCTTCGCGCAGACTGTTGGGGATGGAATTGATCACATCGTCCGACAGCGAGGAAATAAAGGGAATGATCATGATGCCCATGACCATCCCGGGCGCGAGCGCGTTGGTATACGACGCGTGCAGACCGAAGAAATCGGCTACTTCAACCACCAGCGGGCTGACCGTAATCGCGGCGAAGAAGCCGTAAACCACCGTCGGGATGCCGGCCAGGATTTCCAGCACCGGCTTGGCCAAGGTGCGAACCCGATAGCTGGCGTATTCGGACATGTAGATGGCCGACAGCAGCCCGACCGGGATCGCCACCGACATGGCTACCAGGGTGATCATGAAGGTGCCGGCAAACAGCGGCACGGAGCCGAACTGGGAGTCGGCCGTTTCCTGCCCGGGGCGGAACGTCGCCACGGGCGACCAGTTGGTGCCGGTCACGAATTCCCAGACGCTGACCTGGCTGAAAAACTTCAGCGCCTCGAAAAGAATCGAAATGATAATGCCGAACGTGGTGAGAATCGACACCAGCGAGGCGGAAAAAAGGGTCCAGTAGACGAACTTCTCGATGGCGTTGCGCGCGCGCAGCGTCGGTTCGACCTTGCGCATCGCCAGCATCAGCCCCACCGCCGCGCCGAACAAGGCGAACGAGAGAACGAAAGGCGCCGACGGGACCTGCAGCCCGAACAGGGCCGCTGCGGCTGCCACGACGCCGATCGCCAGCGCGGGCAGTGCCATCCAGGTGGCGACATACACGCCGTACTGGGATGGCAGCGAATGCATGCGACTGCCGGAGGCATCCGACATCAGCGCCTTGCGGCGCCCCAGGGCAAACGCTACGGCGGCCATGGGCACGAGACCACCGAAGAAGACGAGCAGTACTTGGCTGGTTTCCAAAACGCGTTCCTAGGCTTGAAAGCGAGTGCGGCGGGCCGCCATGTTAATCGAGATGGCGCCGGCACGCCGCAGAGCGACATGGACCGGCGCCGCTTAGAATCGAACGTTTAGCTTTCGAGATCCGATGCCTTCAGCTTGGCACGGGATTCCCATTCGCTACGCTCGGATTTCAGACGCTTCTCGGGCAGCGGGATGAGACCGAGATTCTTCAGATAACCACGATCGCTGGCCATCTGATCGGACAGGAACATGTCGACGTACTGTTCCATGCCCTTGACCTGGTCGACGTGCGCGTTCTTGGTGTAGAAGAACAGCGAACGCGAAACCGGGTACTCGCCCGAGGAGATCAGGTCGCGCTCGGGTTCGACGCCGTCGATCTTGGCGCCCTGGATCTTGTCGCGGTTTTCTTCCAGGTAGGAGAAACCGAAGATGCCGAAGGCGTCCTTGTTCTGGGCCAGCTTCTGCACGATCAGGTTGTCGTTCTCGCCGGAGGGTACGTACTTGCCGTCCTGGCGGATGGTCGTGTAGGCCTCGTCGTAGCCGTCGATGTTCTCGGAGCCGTGCTCCATGACCAGCTCTTCGAAGGCATCACGCGTGCCCGAGGAGGTCGGCGGGCCGTAGATGAGGATTTCGCGATCCGGCAGCGACGAATCGATATCGCTCCACTTGTTGTACGGATTGTCGACCAGCTTGCCGTTCTTCGGCACTTTGGCAGCGACCGCCAGGGTGATCTGCTCGCGGGTCAGGTCGATCGCGTCGTCGGCCTTGCTCTGTGCGAACACGATACCGTCGAAGCCCACCACGTTCTCGGTGATGTCCTTGACGCCGTTCTTCTGGCACATCTCGAACTCGGACGGCTTCATGCGACGCGACGCGTTGGTGATGTCCGGCGTATCGGCGCCCACACCACCGCAGAACAGCTTCATGCCGCCGCCCGAACCCGTGGACTCGACGACCGGCGTACGGATGTCGGTGGTCGCGCCGAGCTCTTCGGCCACGTAGGACGAAAACGGATAGACCGTGGACGAACCCACGATACGAATCTGATCGGCGGCCTGGGCGGCGCCGGCCGCGGCGAGCAGGCCCGCAGCGATACCCGCTGCGCCCAGCGTGTTTTGAAAACGAAGTTTCATCAATGTCTCCCGGATGAAATATTTCAGGCCAGCGGTTCTGACCTGCGGTGAGTGTGGGAGCAAACTTTGAACAGGGTATTGCCGATCCATGACAGATTTATGACAACACCCTGTAGCTCCCATCACGACGCTTATTCGAGGTCCAGACGGTAGAGCGTGGTCGATCCGCTTACCTCGTTGCCCACGGCCAGCAACGGCACGCCCGCCAGCGGGCTGCTGTCTGCGGCAATGAACACGATGCTTTCAGGCCCGAGATCGCCCGCTGCCAGGGCACCGCTGTTCGTATCCATATCCACGGTGACGTCGCGGGCGTTGGTATAGCTGACATAGACCGGCGCATCGACGTCGGTGATGTCGTAGACAAGGAAGCCGCCCATGCGCTCCAGGCCGATGAACGCATAGCGCCGGCCGTCTATGACGCCATAGGCTATGGCTTCCGGTTCGGGGCCCTTGTTGTCCGACCGCGAATCGCCGTCGTTCTCGCTGTTATCGTTGTTGAACGCGTCGCCGTAGCGCTCACCGGTAATACGCTCGAAATCGTCGCCGGAGTCGTAGACCAGCTCGGCACTATCGGCACGCCGGATCGAGAACGAACGAGCGCCATAGGCATAGAGCGCGTCATAAACCGGATCGCCGTTGGCATCGGTTTCCCCGCTTCGCCCCAGGGTCGTCGTCACCTTCAGATCGCCCAGCTGGGCATCCTCCTGTAACGCGGCGGCGTTCGGGAACGCGTCCGGATCAAGCACCAGGTCCTTCACGTCGGCTTCTTCGCTGAAGCCGTCATAGTCGCGCGCATCGCCCTCGTTGGCGGTCAACAGATAGGTGGTGCCGCCCTCGCTGAAAGCCGCGATCGTATCCGGCTGATACATGCCCAACACCGGCACGGTTCGGATATTCAGACCGTCCTCGTTGCTCGGATCAATACCCTGACCGACGACGCTGTGGTCCTTATAGCCCAGCGGCAGCACGTCGGTAATTTCCATGGCCTGCAGGTCGATCACCGCGATCGCGTTGTTTTCCTGAAGGCTGGCATAGGCGTGTTCACCATCGGGCGCGACCGCGATGTACTCGGGCTCGAAATCCTGCGCCGCCGTGGCACCGGGCCCGAAAATACGCACGCCGGCGGCGCGCAGCGCATCGGCCTGGTCGTTGAAGGCGGTAAAGCCCAGTGTATCGACCGTCGGCGCGGTGAAGCCGGCGCTAACGTCGATGACGCTGATCGAGCCTTCCGGGTCGTTGTCGTAATCGTCGTTAGGCTCGCCCTCGTTGGCCACGAGTACACGGGTGCCGTCAGGCGTGAACGTGACCATATCCGGCAGCGCGCCGACCTGCGCCTCGCCGAGTTTTTCCAGACCGGTGCCCGAATAGAACACGACCTTGCCGGGCGCCTGGGCATCTTCGGCTTCGATGGCCACCGCGACCGTGCCCTGGTAGACGGCCACGCTGTTGGCCGAATCGCCTTCTGCGGTGGCATCGATCTGGCCCATGCGCATGAGGCTGCCGCTGCTATCGATCGCGAGCACGTCGACCGTTTTCGCATTCGAGTTGACCACGTACAGACGCTGTGTCGTCTCATCGTAGGTCACGATCTCGGCCGCGCCCTCATCGAATACGTCATCCAGGAACGACTCGCCGGTTGCCGGCTGCACCTGGTAACGCCCGATCTGGTTCACGGTGAGCGTACGCGCCGGGTTGCTGTCCACTTTGTCGACAGACCCATCGTCATCACTGCAGCCACTCAGCCCGACCACAGCCGCGGCGATTGAAAGACATACCACTGAATACTTCATTTCCCGATCCCCACGAAAGTTAAATGGTTAAAAAAAAAGACCCCGGTCAAGCCGGGGTCATGATCAAAGGGAGCAATCCGCTTTTTATTCTCTGGGGAGCTTTGTTACAGGACCTGTTGGAACTGCAGGAACAGCGTGTTCTGGTCCTCGCCGATATCGGCGGCATTGATGACCTGACCGTTGGCATCGTTGGCGTAGAGCACGTCACGACCGATTTCGTAGGTCAGCTGGATCTTGGCGTCGTGCTTGTTGAAGAAGTAGTTCAAGCCCGCCGAGTAACGCTTGTCCATATCGTCGGAGATGATGTTGCCGGCGCTGTCGCGATAGCCATCGTCGAGATCCAGAGCCGAGAAGCCGGCGGTGAACTCGAGTTTGCTGGGCACGATCATGTAACCGGCCTTGACCATATAGGTCATGAACTTGGCGTCGCCGTCGTTGTTGACGAAGCCGATGCCGTTGAAGTCGGTGCTACCGGCGGCACCCGCGACGAAATCTCGCGTTTCGTTGGTGACTTCGCCGTTGGTGTACTGCACCGCCGCGTCGGCCGAGAAGTAACCGCTACGGAACGCCGCATCAAGACCCAGGCCGGTGACGCTGTCGTACTCGCCTTCCGGGCTGTCGCCGGCGTCGAAATCGCTAAACGCGACGTCGTCGTCGTTTTCCCAGTAGAAGGCGTTCAGGCCCATGCCGAACTTGGTTTCTTCGCCGAAGGCGCCCTGCGCAAGCTTGAAGCTGCCCATCGGCGTGAAGTCGATACGGCCGGCGAACAACTTGCCGAAGTAATCGGGATCGCTGCTCACGCGGGATTCGAAATCGACCTTGTCGAGGTCGCTTTCCAGGCCGGCGTTGAACACGCCCGCAGCCACCTGAAATACGTCGCTCGGCGCGGCGGTGTAGAGGATACCGATCTGACGATCCGGCACACCGAAGTTGTGGTCACCCACCACCGTGCGCTCGACGAACTGCTGGCGCTTGGAAGATGTGAGCAGTTCCCGCGAGTACGGCACGTTCATGTTACCGATCTGGATCTCGCCGGCCGGCAGCCCGGAATAGTTGATGAAGGCGTCCTTGACTTCCGGATCGTCCGACACGCCGCCGAAGTCGACCTGCCAGATACCGTAAATGTCCTTGGTCAGTGTGCCTTCGATATAGAAGCGCATGCGACGCAGAAAGAAGTCGTCGCCCGAGTCGCTGCCCTGGCCTTCGCTGTCGGCGTCCACCAGACGGTACTGCGGTTGCAGACGGCCGCCGATTTCCAGCGACTTGTCGCCTTCCTCATACAAGGTAATGCCGGCCGAAGCGAGCATGGGCATGGCGGTCACGGCCGCGCCGGCGAGCACGCCCATGGCGCGCAGTTGAAAACGGTTCATCAGTAGGTCTCCCTGGATTGTGTCTCGGCTTGTGCAGCCGCGGGAGAAGCTACCGAACGCTTGTGACAGCCAGATAACGGCGTTGTGACATAAATATGACAGGCATCGATCATTGCCACAGGCGCGTTTCGAAACGATCGCTCGGCCCGGTTACAGCGCGAGGTCGTCGGATGCGCAGGGGTTGCCTTTAGCGTCGCCGGCGGCTCTGACAACCGGTTCTCGCGGCAGTTGCAGAACCGCTTAGGCGCATGCGTTCAAAGCCACGGGCAGGCGTGTCTTTCAGGCCGCTTTTCGCTCGAGCACGCGCTGTACCGGGAATCGGCAGGTAAAGGTCGACCCCACGCCCGGCTCGCTGTGGATATGGAGCTCGGCTTCGTGATGCTCGAGACAGTGCTTGACGATCGCAAGACCCAGTCCGGTGCCGCCACTGCTGGCCTGGCGGCCAGGGTCGACGCGATAGAAGCGCTCGGTCAGCCTTGGCAGGTGACTCGCCTCGATACCGGGACCGTTATCGGTAACCGAGAAACAGGCGGCATCCTCATCGCGCCACCAGCGCACGTGAATCGTGCCGGCATCGCCGGTGGTGTAGCGCACCGCGTTCGACAAGAGATTGGAGAACACGCTCTCCAGTTCGCCTGGCCGGCCATAGAGGTCGAGACCGGGTTCGATATCGAGTGCGATCTCGTGCGTGGTGCTGTTCGCGCGCCGGATATCGTCTACAAGCGAATGAATCATCTTCGGGATGTCGATGCGCTCCTGGCGCTGCTGGAGGCCCTCGCTTTCCAGCCGCGCGAGTTTGAGCAGGCTTTCGATGATCCGGTTCATGCGCCGCGACTGCTCGCCCATCTCCCGGATCGGCGCCTGCCAGCCGGCCAGCGCGCCGTCGCTACCGGCTTCTTCCTCCATCATTTCCAGATAGCCGCGCAATACCGTCAATGGCGTACGCAGTTCGTGGGATGCGTTGGCCACGAAGTCACGGCGGGTATGCTCGAGGCGTTTCTGCTCGCTGATATCGCGCGCGATCAACAGGCGCTGGTTATTGCCGTAGGGAATCAGGCGCAGCAGCAGGGTATCCGCTTCATTTACCGGCGATGGCACCTCGAGTTCGCCGATGTGCTCGGCCTTGATGAGGTGACTCGACACCCGTGGGTGGCGCAGTAGATTGGCCAGGCGCTGGCCCAGATCCTGTGGGCTGCGCAGCGCCATGAGCGCACCGGCTGCCTCGTTGAACCATACGATGCGCCCCTGCGAATCCAGCACTACCGCACCGTCCGGCAACGCCGCGGTCGACGCCTGAAACTCGTGAACGATGCTTTTGAGGCGCTTTTTGCGTTTGCGGTTACGCTGCTTGAGCCGATAGAGCTCGGTATAGATTTCCTGCCAGACGCCCATGCCCTCGGACGGCTCGATGCGATCCGAGGTCAGCCACCGATGCAGCTGATAGGCATAGGTCAGATGCACGGCGAGATAGGCGCTCACGCCGAACAGCAGGGCCAACAGCGCATAACCGACCATAAGACCGGTCAGCGTACACAGCGCGAGCCACAGCGCGACCACAACCAGCTCGCGACGCCATGTTCGCGCGGTGCCTGCCGACGGCATGCTCATACACGGGCTCGCGGCGCAAACACGAGGCTAGCGCCTGTTAAGGCGAAGGAAATCGTCGCGCCGCGCTCTATTTTTTTGCAAGACAAGGCGCAGTACGCGTTGTGTAGCGAAGCGACACGAGCACGCTGCAACGCCAGATTGCCAAAATATAGAGCGCGTCCCGTCGGGTTGCGCCCCAAAACCTGCCAGCCAAGGCGCGACTTGTCTGGCACGATTTTTAGCAGCAGCGCGGCGATCGGCATGAGGGTTAACAGGCCCCAGGGCGTGTCGTCATGAGGTAAGGCGGCGCATCGGCGGCCAAGCCGCGGCAAGACAAGGCATCGCGAGC
>NZ_CAXGSH010000061.1:0-23225 GCF_964012375.1 uncultured Salinisphaera sp. | reverse complement strand
GTATACGACAAACCCCAAAGAAGGTGCGCTACCAGACTGCGCTATACCCCGGTTTTTCTTCCTCACTCAACTGCAACGACGGGCATTCTGCCATGTTCGGGCACCTGCTCTGCGAGCAGTCTGTTACTAGGCTCAGCTGCGCTTCGCCAAGTAACCCGGCCTCGAAACATGCGTTCCTCGGCGTTTGTCGTATACGACAAACCCCAAAGAAGGTGCGCTACCAGACTGCGCTATACCCCGGTTTCTCTTCTTCACTCAAAGCGGCGAGCCTTTGTGGCCGCAGCTGACTCGCCTCGGTGCGAAGTCGAGCGACCGACACGCAAACGTATCGGCTGGCGGCGGATTCTATCTGGTCGCCGGCCGGCATGCGAGCATCACCTGCAGACGGCGGGATTCGCCCTGCCAAATTGTGGCCCTTCGCGGAGCGTGCGAAAATCCGCGCACTTTTCCCAACCGCCTTGATGCCCATGGCCGCCCGCCTTATCGACGGCAAGCAGATCGCCCAGGATTTTCGTCATGCCGTACGCGATGCGGTCGACACACGCCTGGCGCGCGGACAGCGCGCGCCCGGGCTCGCCGTTATTCTTGTCGGTAGCGATCCGGCGTCCAAGATCTATGTCGGCAAGAAGATCGAGGCCTGCCAGCAGGCCGGGCTCGTGTCTCAGGCGGTCTATCCCGAAGCCGATATTTCGCAGGCCGAGCTGCTCGAGCTGATCGACCGGTTCAACGCCGACGATGAGATCGACGGCGTGCTCGTACAGCTTCCCCTGCCTGCGCATATCGATGCCACGAAAGTGATCGAGCGCGTGCGCCCCGACAAGGACGTCGACGGTTTTCATCCGTACAACGTGGGCCGGCTGGCACAGCGCGTGCCGCAGCTGCGCGCCTGCACCCCGCTGGGCATCGTGCGCCTGCTGGAATCGATCGACGAACCCTTTCGCGGCCGCCAGGCCGTGGTGGTGGGCGCTTCCAATATCGTCGGCCGGCCGATGGCGCTGGAATTCTTGCTCAAGGGCGCGACCACTACCGTTTGCCACCGATTTACCCGCGATCTCGAATACGAAGTCGGTCAGGCCGAAATCCTGGTGGTCGGCGTCGGCAAACCGGGCCTGATCAAGGGCGAATGGATCCGCGAAGGCGCCACCGTGATCGACGTCGGCATGAACCGGCTCGATTCCGGCAAGCTCGTGGGCGATGTCGAGTTCGACACCGCCGCCGAGCGCGCGGCATGGATCACGCCGGTGCCCGGCGGCGTCGGGCCGATGACCGTTGCCATGCTCATGAGCAACACCCTGCGCGCGGCCGAGCTGCGCGAACAGGCAGAACGGGCCGACTAGGCCGCGCTCAGCTGCGCCGCCAGAGCGTACCGTCGGGGCCGTCTTCCAATACGATGCCCTGGGCGGTCAGTTCGTCGCGAATCTCGTCGGCGCGGGCGAAATTCTTTTCGGCCCGCGCTTCGCGGCGCGCTTGGAGCATGGCCTCGATGGTGTCCGCGCTCAGATCGCCCTCTCCGGCCTGTCCCTGCAGAAACGCCTGCGGCGACTGTTCCAACAGGCCGATTCGCCCGGCCAGGGTGCGCAGGCGGGCTGCGATCGCGGCAGCGGTTTCTCGGTCCTCCTGTTTGAGTCGTTGGCAATCGCGCGCCATTTCGAACAGCACGGCGATGGCGGCCGGCGTATTCAGGTCATCGGCCATGGCATCGGTAAAGCGTGCTTCAAAGGCATCCGCGATATCGCTTTGCGCATCGCCGGGTTCAACGTCGCGCAGGGCCGTATAAAGCCGCGACAGCGCGCTGGTGGCGGCATCCATGGCATCGGCGTTATAGGCCAGCGGGCTGCGATAATGCGTCGACAGCACGAAGTAACGCACGGTTTCCGCGTCGTACTGGGCCAGCACGTCGCGAATGGTGAGGAAGTTGCCGAGCGACTTCGACATCTTCTCGTCGTCAACGGTTACGAAGCCGTTATGCATCCAGGTCGTGACATAGCGCTGGCCGGTCGCCGCCTCGCTCTGTGCGATCTCGTTTTCGTGGTGCGGGAACTGCAGGTCCAGCCCGCCGCCATGGATATCGAAACTCGCGCCCAGGCAATGGGTGGACATGGCCGAGCATTCGATATGCCAGCCGGGCCGGCCCGAGCCCCAGGGCGAATCCCAGCTCGGCTCTTCGGGCTTGGCCGCTTTCCAGAGTACGAAGTCGAGCGGATCGGTCTTGGCCTCGTTCACGGCAATCCGTTCGCCGGCGCGCAGATCGGGCAGACGCCGCCCGGAGAGCGCGCCATAGCTGTCGAACGTGCTCACGTCGTAGTAGACGTCGCCGTTGTCGCCGGCATAGGCCGCGCCGTTGTCGATCAAACGCTCGATCATGGCAATGATCTGGTCGACATGGCCGGTCGCGGTCGGCTCGAGCGTGGGCGCCGTCAGGCCGAGCGCGGCCTCGTCTTCGCGCATGAAGCGGGTGAAGCGCTCTGCGATCGCCTCGGGCGTATCGCCGGTTTCATTCGCGCGCTTGATGATCTTGTCGTCGATATCGGTGACGTTGCGTACATAGGTCACCCGCCAGCCCAGCGCACGCAGATAACGCACGAACATATCGAACACGATCATCACGCGCGCATGCCCAAGATGGCAATAGTCGTAAGCGGTTACACCACAAACATAAAGCCGCACATGATCCGGCTCCAGAGTCTTGAGGGGTTGGCGTTGGCCGCTGAGGCTGTCGTGCAGTTCAATCATGGGGCGAAAACGTCGATAGGTGAGACGAACCGAGCGCCACAGTCTACCGGCTCGCACAAGCCATGCGCCCGTGGCGGTCTGCGTATGCACTAATATGGAAGCCATGAAAACGATATTGGCCATCGTCGTGTTGGCCGTCGCCGGAATACTCACAGCCCTTGCGCTGGACCCGTATCGCGATGCGGCGTGCATGGTCGAGCGCGCAATCGATACGGTACGCGAGCAGCACGCCGGCTGGCATTGCCTGCATTACGCCGCGGCGCGCGACGACGCAGGCGCGCTTGTCACCGCGCTCGACGAGGGCCTGTCGGTAAACCTGCGCACGCCGGCCGGCCAGACCCCGCTCAATATCGCCGCCGAATACGGCAGCCTGAAGGTTGTACGCGCGCTGCTCCAACGCGACGCCCAGCTTGAAGCGCGCGACGGGCGCAACGGCTTCACCGCCCTGCACTGGGCCGCCGAGGCCTACCACCCGGCGATCGCGCGGGCACTGATCGCGGCCGGCGCCCAGCCCAATGCCGCCAACAAGTGGGAGCAGACACCACTCTGGGTCGCCGCCTGGCAGCCGCAACAGGGCAACACCGAAATCGCCCATATCCTGGTCGCCGCCGGAGCCGACCCCACTCGACCCGACCACAAGCACAACACCCCGCTTATCATGGCAGCGCGCTCGGGCCACCAACCGATGATCGGCTACCTGCTCGACCTGGGCGCCGATATCGAGGCCCGTAACGATCAGGGACGCACCGCGCTATTCCAGGCCGTGATCGGCGCCCATGAAAACGCGGTGCGCCTGTTGCTGGCCCGTGGCGCGAACCCGGAGGCTGGCGCCGGCGGCGTTGTGCCGCTGGCCTATGCGCTCAATCACGATCGGCGTGATATCGCGGCCCTGCTCGTTGGCAACGGCGCAAGCGGCTACAAACGCTATGCTGCCGATGCCGCCATGAAGCACGGGCGCCAGGCGCTGGCCGACGCGAACTTTGATCGCGCGATCGACCAGTTCAGTGCCGCCATCGCCCTGCAGGCCGACCGCGCCGAAGCCTACTACCGCCGGGGGGAGGCGTTTGCCGCCAAAGGCGAGCGCTCTCAGGCGGAACAGGACTACCGCCAGGCGACCGCCTTGAAACCCGCCCATGCCGCGGCACAGGAAGCGCTTGCCAGGCTCTACGTCGACGACGGCAACTACGAGCGCGCAATTGGCGCGCTCCAGCCGCTGCTGGAAAATCAGCCCGACAATCCGCGCGCGTTGTTCCTTATGGCTGAAAGCCGCGATGGGCTCGGCGACGTTACAAAAGCCAATGGCTACTTCGAACGCGCCTGCACACTGGGTTTTCAACCGGCCTGCGGACGCTGAAACCGGCCCGCCAACCCCGTGCTGACCTGCTAGCTAAAATGATCCCAGCCGCGCTCGCCATCGCGGCCCCACACCTGTCCGTTATCGTCGAACGCACGCAGGCCGGGCTGTTGCTCGATCGTGCCAATCACGGTCAGCGGACAGTCGAGCGCGGCCCGCGCTGCGTCGAGCCGGTCCTCGGCGAGGGTGATGCACAGCTCGTAATCGTCGCCGCCGGACCATTGCAGGCGGCGCCGGCTTTCCGCATCGCAGGCACGTGTCAGCGCAGCGGATGCTGGCAAGGCATCGATAGCCAGCCGCGCGCCTATCCCGCTGGCCGCGAGAATATGGCCCAGATCGGCCGCCAGGCCGTCGGATAGGTCGATCGCCGCGTTCGCCAGCCCGCGCAGCGCCGCGCCCGGCCGCCATTGCGGCCGCGCCAGACGGTCGATACAGAAGCGCTGGTCGTCGCTGGCGCGATCGCGCATGGGCCAGCACTGCAGCCCGAAGGCCGCGTCGCCGAGCGTGCCGGTCACGGCAATCAAATCGCCTACACGGGCGGCGCTGCGCCGCAGCGCCCGGCCGGCCGGCAGGCAGCCGATGGCGGTGATGGTGAGCGACAACTCGCCACGGGTGGTATCGCCGCCGACGATATCCACCGGGTGATCGCCGATCGCTGCGAGCGCGCCGTCGATCAGCGCATCGCACCAGTGGGCCGACAGCTTGGGCGCCGAGAGTGCGATCGTGACCCAGGCCGGGTCCGCCCCCATGGCCGCGAGATCAGAGAGGTTGACCGCGAGGGCCTTGTAGCCGATATCGAAGGCCGGCGTCTCGAACGGGAAATGACGCCCGGCGATGAGCGTATCGGTGGTAATCGCCAGCTCCTGGCCGGCGGGCGGCGCGATCAGCGCCGCGTCGTCGCCAATGCCCAACCGCGTATCGGCCCGACCGCTGTCCAGGCGTTGTGCAAGCCGCTCGATGAGCGCGAATTCACGCACGGAGCACCTTACTTGCGGGCGCCGACCTCGTTGGCGCGCAGGGAGCGGGCAGTCGCATCGAGAACGCCGTTGATGAAACGGTGCCCGTCGGTGGCCCCGAAGGTCTTGGCGAGATTGGTGGCTTCGTTGATGATCGCGGCAAACGGAATTTCGATACGGTCACGCAACTCGAAGGTGGCCAGCAGCAGGATCGCGTATTCCACCGGGTCCAGCTGTACCGCCGGCCGGCTCAGGTAAGGGTCGAAGGCGGCTTCGAGCGCGCTCACGTCGTAGACCACGCCGCGCAGCAGCGTCTCGAAATATTCGCGATCGAGTTCGCGCAGGCGCCCGGCCTGGGCAAACTGCAGAATCAGCTCGCCCAGATCGGTGCCGCTCATGCGCCATTGATAGATCGCCTGAACCGCGGCCATGCGCGCCCGAATCCTCGCCCCGCCGGGAACGCGCGCGGGGGTGGGGAGTTCGTCCTGCTCGGGGCGATCCTCTTCCTGCGATTCGTATTGAACCTGGTCGTCGCTGATGATCACGTGGTTACTCTCGACTCGCCTATTCCGCGATCATGCGCAGCAACGAGACCATCTCAACCACGGCACTCGCGGCTTCTGCGCCCTTGTTGTGGTCTTCGTCCGGCTGGGCACGCGCATCCGCCTGCTCCGCGTTGTCGGCGGTGATCACACCAAAACCTACCGGCACGCCGTATTCGAGTGCGGTGGCCGACAGACCCTTGGCACACTCGCCGGCGACGAAGTCGAAATGCGGCGTCTCGCCGCGGATCACCGCACCCAGCGCGATGATGCCGTCGTATTCATCGCGCTCGGCGAGGCGGTCGACCGCCAGCGGCAGCTCGAACGCGCCCGGGACCCGCACCAGCGTGATGTCGTTGTCATCCACGCCACAGTCGTTGAGCACGTCGAGCGCGCCGTCGACCAGGCGGTCGACGATGTCGTCGTTCCAGCGGGTACACACGATGGCGAGACGCAAGCCGTCGCCGTCGAATTCTCCTTGAATGCTGCGCATGATGGCGGCCCTTTTGATTCCGATCGATATTATTGCACGACGACCGCGGCTTATTCCGCGTCGTCGTTGCCTTGAAGGTATTCGACCACTTCCAGCCCGAAGCCGGAAATGCCCTGCAGGCGCATCGGTGCCGACAGCACGCGCATGCGGCGTACGCCGAGATCCGTGAGAATTTGCGCGCCCACGCCGTAAGTGCGCAGGATACGGCTTTCGTCGCCGACCCCGTCCGGGGCATGCGGCGGCACCTTGCCCTCGACGATACGGATACGCTCGATGAGCTCGCGCGCCGTTTCCGGCTTGCGCAGAACCACGACCACGCCACAGCCCTCTTCGGCCACGCGGGCCAGCGTATCCCGCAACGGCCAGCCAAAATCACCGTGGCGCACGCCGAGCATGTCGGCCAGGGTGTTGCGCACGTGCACACGCACCAGCGTCGGCGTTTCCGCGTCGATGGTGCCGCGCACCATGGCGAAATGCAGCACCTTGTCCACTTCGTCTTCGAATGAGTACAGCGTGAACGGGCCGAACTCGGTATCCACCTGCGACTCGGTCACCCGCACCACGGTTCGCTCGTGTTCGATGCGATAACGGATCAGATCGGCGATCGTGCCGAGCTTGATATCGTGCTCGGCCGCGAATGCTTCCAGGTCCGGCAACCGAGCCATGGTGCCGTCTTCGTTGAGGATTTCCACAATCACCGACGACGGCTCGAGGCCCGCAAGCCGGGCAAGATCGCAGCCCGCTTCCGTGTGCCCAGCGCGTGCCAGGGTGCCGCCGGGCTGCGACATCAGCGGAAAGATATGCCCCGGCTGAACCAGGTCCGAAGGCTGGGCATCGCGCTTGACCGCGGCACGAACGGTCTGGGCACGGTCGTGTGCCGAAATCCCGGTGGTCACGCCTTCGGCGGCCTCGATCGAGAGCGTGAAATTGGTCGACTGGGCTTCGTCGCTGGCGGCCACCATCAGCGGCAGATGCAGTTGGCGACAGCGCTCACGCGTGAGGGTCAAACAGATCAGCCCGCGGCCATAGCGGGCCATGAAGTTGATGTCTTCGGGGCGCACGCATTCGGCAGCCATGATCAGGTCGCCCTCGTTTTCGCGGTTGGCATCGTCGAGCATGATGACCATGCGTCCATTGCGCATGTCGTCGACGACGTCTTCGATCGGGCTGATGGCCATACCGGGCTCCTTGCAAGGGCGTTACGCGAACGCGAGAACAGGCGCGGCCTCGCACGCCGCGGCGCAGTCTAGCACCGCAGGCAACGATTGCCGCGCGGGCTGGTGACGAAAGGCGCTAGCGGGTTTCGACCAGGCGCGCGAGATAACGCGCGATGACGTCGATTTCCAGATTGACGCGGTCGCCCACCGCGCGCTCGCCCAGCGTCGTGTGCGACATCGTATGCGGCACGATATTCACCCCGAAACGATCGCCCTCGACCTCGTTGACGGTCAGGCTGATGCCATCGACGCACACCGACCCCTTGGGCGCGAAAAAACGGCTGAGATGGGGCGGTACCGAGAACACCAGCCGCCAGGAGCGCGCGTCCTGCTCACGCGCCTCCAGCACGCCGAAGCCGTCGACATGGCCGGACACCATATGCCCGCCCAGCGGTTCGCCCGCGCGCAGCGCGCCTTCGAGATTCACCGCGCTGCCCACCTCGAGCGCACCCAGCGTGGTCAGCGACAGGGTTTCTGTCGACACGTCGGCGGCAAACGTTGCGCCGTCAAGCGCGACCGCGGTCAGGCACACGCCATTCACCGCGATGCTGTCGCCGAGCGCTACTGTGCCCAGGTCCGTTTGCGCGGCGTCGATCACGATGCGCGTATCGCCGCCCTGGGCCTCGAGGGCCGCGACCCGGCCAAGGCCCTTGATGATGCCAGTAAACATAATCAGTCCTTTGTCGCTGTGCTCGGTCGCGCGGTGATACGCCAGTCGCGCCCGAGCGGCTCGACGCTATCGATGACAAGATTCGGCGCATCCGCCAGGGTGGCGATACCGGGCATGTGCAACAGCCCGCGCCCGCCGTCGCCCAGCAGCTTGGGCGCCATATAAATTACGTACTCGTCGACCAGCCCGGCATCCGCGAGCGCCCCGGCAAGCTGCGGGCCGGACTCGACCAGTACATCATTGATCTCGCGCTCGCCCAGATCGGCAAGCACCGCAGGCAAATCGAGTCCGTCTTTGTCCGAGCCGAGCGTTACGATCTCGGCACCGGCCTGTTCGAGCAGGTCAATGCGCTCGCGATCGGTGCAGGCGGTATAGACCAGCACCTTGGAAGCCGTTTCGAACAGCCGCGCGGACGGCGTGATTTGCAGGCGGGTATCCAGCACCGCTGGCAGCGGCTGTGGCCACTGCCCTTTCAGGCGCACGTTCAGGCCGGGATCGTCGGCCACGAGCGTACCGCGACCGACCATCACCACGCCGCTTTCCGCGCGCAGCCGATGCACGTCTTCACGGGCCACGTCGCCGGTAATCCACTGGCTCGTGCCGTCGGCGGCCGCGGTACGGCCGTCAAGGCTCATGGCCAGCTTCACGCGCACCCGCGGGCGGCTTTCGCGCATACGCTTTTCAAAGCCGGGGTTGAGTGCACGGCAGCGATCGGCCACGACGTCGGTGATGACCTCGATACCCGCCTCGCGCAGACGACCGATGCCCTGGCCATTGACCTGCGGATTCGGGTCGGTCGCGCCCACCACCACGCGCTCCACGCCGGCTTCGATCAGCGCATCGACACAGGGCGCGGTGCGTCCCGTATGGCTACAGGGTTCCAGAGTCACATAGGCCGTCGCCCCGCGCGCGCTCGCGCCGCGCCGCGCGACGTCGGCCAGGGCCGCCTTTTCGGCATGATCTTCGCCGGCCCGTTCGTGCCAGCCTTCGCCGATCACGGTTTCGCCGCGTACGATCACACAGCCCACGCGCGGATTGGGCCGGGTCGTATACCAACCACGCCGCGCCAGCTCAATCGCGCGCTGCATGAAAAAGGCGTGTACCGCCCTGCGAACACTGACCGTACTCACGATCGACCGCGCTCGCCGCCGGCGGCGCTATCGATCAGCGACAGCTGGCCATCGCCGCGACCCGGCGTCGCTTCCAGCCGCTCGATCTCCTCGCGGAACGCCTGCACGTCCTCGAAACGCCGGTACACCGAAGCAAAGCGCACGAACGCCACCTGATCGAGCTCGCGCAGCTCTTCCATCACCCACTCGCCGAGTTGGCGCGACGCCACCTCGCGCTCGGCGTCGGTACGCAGCCGCTGGAGAATATGACTGATGGCGGTATCGATCGCCTCGGCTGCCACCGGCCGCTTGTAGAGCGCGCGGGTAATGCCCTGGCGCAATTTGGCCTCGTCGAACGGCTCAGGCGTACCGTCGTTCTTGACGATGCGCGGCAGCACCAGTTCCGCCGTCTCGAAGGTGGTAAAGCGCGCACCGCACGCCGGGCATTCCCGGCGCCGACGCACCTGGCTGCCCTCGGCGGCCAGGCGCGAGTCGACCACGCGCGTCGCGCGCTCGTCACAGAACGGACACTGCATCAGCCGTTTCCTCGCAGCCCTGTGCCCCGATCAGGCCGCGCCGCGCGCCGCCGTGCGATACACCGGATAACGCGCGCACAGCTCGTTGACCTGGGTACGCACACGTTCGGCCTCGCCGGCGACATCGCCGCCCGCGGACAGCGTGTCCAGCACATCGCAGATCCAGGTCGCGATCTGACGCATATCGTCTTCGCCAAAGCCGCGCGTGGTGGCCGCCGGCGTGCCGATACGCAGCCCCGAGGTCACGAACGGCGAGCGCGGGTCGTTGGGTACGGCGTTCTTGTTGGCCGTGATATGGGCCTTGCCGAGCCATTCCTCGGCGTCCTTGCCGGTGATGTCCTGCTTGACCAGACTCACCAGCATCAGATGGTTATCGGTACCGCCCGAAACCACGTGGTAACCACGGTCGATGAACACCTGCGCCATGGCCTTGGCGTTGGCCACGATCTTGCGCGCGTAGGTTTCGAAGTCGCTTTCCAGCGCTTCCTTGAAGGCCACCGCCTTGGCCGCGATCACGTGCATGAGCGGCCCACCCTGGGTACCCGGGAAGACCGCGCTGTTGAGCTTCTTGTAGAGCTTCTCATCGCCGGTCGCAGACAGGATCAAGCCGCCGCGCGGGCCACGCAGCGTTTTATGCGTGGTGGTGGTCACCACATGGGCATGCGGCAACGGGCTCGGATACTGGCCGGTGGCAACCAGGCCCGCGACGTGCGCCATATCGACCAGCAGCCAGGCACCCACCGAGTCCGCAATCTTGCGCATGCGCGCCCAGTCGATATGGCGCGAGTAGGCCGAAAAACCGCCGATGAGCATCTTCGGCTTGTGTTCGTCGGCCAGACGCTGGATTTCGTCGTAATCCAGCTCCCCGGTTTCGGCGTCCAGACCGTACTGGACGGCGTTGTAGTTCTTGCCCGAGAAATTGGGCGCCGCGCCGTGGGTCAGATGGCCGCCGGCATCGAGGCTCATGCCGAGAATGGTATCGCCCGGCTTGACCAGGGCCAGATAGACCGCGGCGTTCGCCTGGGCGCCGGAATGCGGCTGCACGTTGGCAAAGTCGCAGCTAAAGAGCTTGCAGGCGCGATCGATGGCGAGCTGTTCGGCGATGTCCACATGCTCGCAGCCACCGTAGAAGCGCTTGCCGGGATAGCCCTCGGCATACTTGTTGGTCAGCAGGCTGCCCTGCGCCTGCATCACGCGCGGGCTGGTGTAGTTCTCGGAGGCAATCAGCTCGATATGGTCTTCCTGACGCTGATCCTCGTCGGCCATGGCGGCAGCCAGTTCCGGGTCGAATTCGGCGATGCCCTGTGCGGAGTCAAACATGTTCGAATGCTCGGGTTGAAGTACGAAAAATGCACCGCGACGGCGACGCGCTTGGCGCTCACCGACACGTTTTCGGAGCTTATACGGGCGCATAGTGTAGCGCAGACGCGCTGCCGACCCCAGATATGGTGTCGGCGCAGCGCTAAGCCGTGATCTCGAGCATCAGATCAAGCGCAGCCTTGGCCTCACGCGCCTCGTCGGCGTCGACCTTGATCTGGTTGACGACGTGCCCTTCGGCCAGGTTCTCCATGACCCAGGCCAAGTGCTGCGGATCGGTCCGGAACATGGTCGAACACATGCACACCACCGGCGACATGAACTGCACCTTCACGCCCTTTTCCGCCATTTCGTGATGCAAGCGGTTGACCAGATTCAACTCTGTGCCCACCAGCCAGTGGCTACCCGGCTCGCTCGCCCGCACCGTCTTGAGAATGGTTTCCGTGGAACCCACCACGTCCGAGGCCTGGCAGACCTCGAAAGCATTCTCGGGGTGAGAAATAACCCGGCCGTTCGGATGGGCTTCGCGAAACTTCTTGATGTGGTTGGGATGAAACATCTGGTGAACCGAGCAAAAGCCCTTCCAGAGAATCATCTTCGCGCCGCGAATCTCGTCCGCGCTCAAACCGCCCATCGGCTTGTCGTAGTCCCAGACCACCATTTCGTCGAGGGCGATACCCATGTCGTAGGCGGTATTGCGACCCAGATGCTGGTCGGGGAAGAACAGGACTTTCTCGCGGCGCGAGAACGACCAGTCCAGCACGCCGCGCGCGTTCGACGACGTGCAGACGATGCCCCCATGACGGCCGCAGAATGCCTTCAGGTCGGCCGCGGAATTGATGTAGGTGACCGGGGTGATGGTTTCTTCCGGTTCCAGCACAGTCGCGAGTTCGCGCCAGGCCCGCTCGACGTTGCGAAGGTTGGCCATATCCGCCATCGAACAGCCGGCGGCCATGTCGGGGAGGATGACCGTCTGGTCGTCGCGCGACAGGATGTCGGCCACCTCGGCCATGAAATGCACGCCGCAGAACACGATGTACTCGGCATCAGATTGCGCCGCCTGGGCCGATAGTTTCAGCGAGTCTCCGGAAAAATCGGCATGCGCAAAAACTTCATCACGCTGGTAATGATGGCCGAGGATCGCGCAGCGCGAGCCGAGCGCTTCCTTGGCGGCACGAATACGCGCGTCGCAGGTCGCATCGTCGTAACGCGCGAAATCCTGCAAGGCCAGAGCGGTTGCGGACATGCTTTTGATAAGTCGGCGAATCGTTTCGAAAATGTACCACAACGAAGGCTGCAAGTCGGCGGCCACCCACATACATCTATAATGGCGCCATGAATAACCACGACCGCCAATGGCTCGCGCGCGCCTCCCACCGTCTGCTGCGACCGCTGGTGCGCATCATGCTCGCTCAGGGCATTGCGCACCGCGACTTCGACGCGATCGTGCGCGCGGTTTATGCAGAGGTGGCGCGAGAGTCGTTCACACCCGCAGGCAAACGGGCAACGGATTCGCATGTGGCGGTTGTGACCGGCCTCACCCGCAAGGAAGTCAAGCGCCTGCGCGAGCAAAGCGATTCGCACTACGACGCCGGCACCTGGGGCGGCGCGAACCGGGCCACCCGCGTGCTTTCCGGCTGGCACCGCGACCCCGACTTCACCGACGACGAAGGCGCGCCGCGGCCGCTAGTTCTCGATGACGACATCGAAGGCTTCACCGCGCTGGTACGCCGCTACAGCGGCGATATTCCGGTGATGGCCATTCTCGACGAACTCGAACGGGTGCACTCGGTGGCGCGCGATGCCGAAGGTCGTGTGCAGGTCCTCAATCGTGCCTATGTGCCCGGCACCGGGGATTCGGAACGTATTCGCATGCTGGGCTCGGCAGGTCACGACCTGCTGTCGACCCTCGAGCACAATCTTTCGTCGGGCGAGGACAAAAAACCGCGGTTCCAGCGCACGGTATTCAATATGCGAGTCAACAAGCGCGTTTTGCCCGTATTCCATCGCCTCATCTCGCAACAAGCACAACAGCTTCTCGAAACACTCGACGACTGGCTCGAGCGCCACGAAGTCGACGAAAAAGATCACGACACCGCGTGCACGCGCGCCGGCGTCGGCATCTATTATTTCGAGGACAAGGGGGAGACTACAGATGACGACCAGCCCGAATAACAAAACGCATCGCGCCAGCCGTGTCGGCCTGGCGCTCGCCGGCGTGCTCGCAATCGTCGTGTCGGCTGGCTGCGGCGGCAGCGATGACGCGGGCGGTGGTCGCCAGGCCGGCATCGAGGGCACCGGCATCGTGTCGGGTTTCGGCAGCGTCTATATCGACGGCACCGAGTTCGATACCGATGCGGCCACCATCCGATTCGTTGGCGAAGACGTGCCGGTATCGCGGCTCAGTGTCGGCGATCGTGTTGCCGTGACCGGCACCCTGGATCGCGACGGCAACGCACGTGCCGAACGTATCGTTTTCCAGCGCACCCTCGACGGCCCCATCGAGCGTATCGAAACCGACGGTGAGCGGGGCACCCTGGTGGCGCTTGAACAGACGGTGCATTTCGATGGCGATACCGTGTTCGTGAACACGCCCGCGGCCGAGCTCGCAGTCGGCGACCTGATCGCGGTAAGCGGTTTCACCCAAACCGAGAATCGCGTACAGGCCGAGTCGATACGCCAGAGCGAAACCGGTTTCGTACCCAACGACTCGACCCTGGAGATCGAAGGCCGGGTCGATCGCATCGACGGCACACAGCTGGCGGTTGGCGACCAGACGATCGATTTCGCCAACGCCGAGGTCCGCCCGGCCGGTGCGACGCTGAATACCAACAGCCGTATCGAAGCCTTCGGCACGCGCGGCGCATCGCGCAGCGACGCGCTGATCGCCAGCCGTATCAACATAACCTCGCTCAACACCGCGCCCGCGGGCCGGCAGATGCTCGTAGGCGCCGCGATCGACGATTATTCCAGCGCGTCGGATTTCGTGGCCGGCAACTGGCGCATCGATGCGAGCGGTGCCCAGCGACTCGACGACGGCACGACCGCACTCGCCCCCGGCGTGGTGGTGAGCGTGCGCGGCGTGTTCGAAAATAACCGGGTCAAGGCCCGTACGCTACGGGTGGAGCCACGCTCGAATGCCATGCTCGAGGCCCGTATCGAGTCGACCGACGCCGACAGCCTTACCCTGCTGGGACGCACCATCGGCGTCAGCGCCGACACCGGCTATATCGACAATAGTGCAACCGGCGATCGCACCCTGCGTCTCGATACGCTCGCACCGGGCGATCCGGTACGTGTACAGGCCTATGTGGATGGGGACGACAATACGGCGACCGCCCGGAGTATCGAGCGCGTATCGGCCGACCAGGCCGACGCCGCCGCTATCGCAGGCGCCGTTACGAGCACGGCGCGCAGCGGCACAGGCGCGACACTTGTGGTGGCCGGGGTGAGCGCCCGGCTCGACGACGCCACCACGAGCTATCAGGACGCCAACGGCAACGCCGTCGAGGCCCAGACCTTCTATAACGCGGTGGACGCCGGGGCGCGCGTGCGGCTTACCGGACCGCAGAACGGCGATCGGATCAGCATCGTGCGTCGTGCCCGGATTCTGCTTGACGCTGCCGGCTGAACCCGGCCCCCGGGCGGCCGCGCCGGATAGGACGCGCCATGAAAAAGGCCGGATCGGGAATCCCCGATCCGGCCCGTAACGACGCGGGTCCAGCGCGACGCTAGTTGCTGTCGTTGTCACCCGTCGTCGAGGACTCGAACGACACGGTCGGACCGCTTATCGGCAAGCCGTCGCCGATAAGCAGATCGGTACCGGTACCGTTGACCTCACGCAGCACGAAGGTGGCCTCGCCTTCGCCCATCATGTCGTTGCCCGGCTGATTGATCTTGACACGACGATCGCTGTCACTATCGCTACAGGCGGTGAGCATCAGCACCAGGGCACCGGCGATCAGCAGATACTGGGTGCGCCGACGCACGCCGCCCACCGAAACCAGCCCCAGCAGCGCCAGCAGCCCGCCGCCGGCATAGAGCGACGTGGACAGCGGCACGGCAGCGGCAACCCGGTCGACCCGCTCGGCGACGATGAAGTAGCTGACGCTGTCGCTGGCGGACAGGCTCTGCCCGCCCCCGTTGAAGGTCACGGTGAAGTCGTAGCCTTCATCGAGCGTTGCGCTACCGACAGACATGTCGCTGCCCATGTCGTAGCGACCGTTGTCGTTGCTGTCGGCATAGACCGTGAGGCGGATATCGCTTGGGTCGATGCCGGCCGGCAGCCGGTCGTCGCGATTCACGTAGCCGGAGAAGCCGCCAATGGTCACGGCGGTGTCGCTGCTGTTCGCCAGACGCACGCCCAGGACCACCGCATCGGCGTTGTCCGCGCCGATCACCGCCGAACCGAGATTGAGGCGCGTTGCCTGAACCACCGGATCGTCGGTGAGCTCGAACGCGCCGCTATCGCAGTCGCCCGTGCCGTTATTCGGATCGACGGCATCGAAACCGCGCTCGGCACCGCGCTGGTCGGTATCGGTGGCGGCACAATCGGCGTTGGTATCCAACGCAGCGCTGTCCATGGCCAGCGGCTGGGTTGCAGTCGGCCCGCCATACAGGCGATACGCGCCGTTAAAGGCGACGTCGCCGGTGACGTTGCCGTTCGCCTCACCTGCCGTCACGCCGCTGCCCAGATCCGGGCTGTTACCGGACACGAGGCTGTTGTTGACGATTATGGAACTGCCGGCACCGTCAACCGCGAACACGCCGCTGCCCTGGTTACGCGTCACGCTGACGTAATCGAGCGTGATGGTGCCACCCGCGCCGTCAAGATAAACGCCGGCACCGCGGGTCGCGCTGTTTTGTGCCACCGTGCTGTTGTCGACATCGAGCGTGCCCGCACCCGAGTTCCAGAGCCCACCGCCTTCCACGGCCTTGTTGTTGCCCACGCTGGAGTCGACGATCGTGGTCGAGCCGCTGCCGCCGATATGCAGACCGCCGCCGTTGCCGGGGTTGGCGCCGGCGTCGTTGCCGTCGGCACTCGCCGTGCCACCCAGGGTGACCTCGGTCAGCGTCACATTGGCGCCCGCGTTCTCGATGCCGCCACCGGCACGCTGGGACGTATTACCCGAGATACGCGTATCGGTGATGTTCGCGGTCGCGTTCGGGCTGACCAGAATACCGCCGCCCGAGCCGGCCGTACCGGAGGCGCGATTCATTGCGATACGGCTTGCGGTAATCGTGAGCGTACCGCTATCGCCCATGTCGTTGCCTTCGGCATAGATGCCGCCCCCACCCTGGGTCGCATCAGCGCCGGTGGCTTCATTGTTGACGATGGCAACACCGTCGAGCGTCATCGTGCCCTGGTTATTCCAGAATGCGCCGCCTTCGACCGCGGTGTTGCGCGCGAATACGCCGCCGGTCACATTGACGTCGCCGTCGCCGGTCACGTGCAGAAAGCCACCGTTGCCGGGGCTTGCGCCGGCGTCGTTGCCGGTAGCCGTCACGTTGTCCAGCGTGGTGGTGCTGCCTGCCAGCACTTCGATGCCACCACCGGCACGCCGGGCGGTGTTCATGCGAAACACCGAATCGGAGATCGTCAGCGTTGTCCCGTCACCGGTCAGAATGGCGCCGCCCGAGGCGGAGCTTTCGCTATCGTCCGGACTGCCGGCCTTGTTGGACACGAACGTGGCATCGGATACCACCACCGTGCCGTTGGCACCGCCGACCTGACCGAAGATCGCGCCGCCGCCCATATCGGCTTCGGTGCCGTTGGCCCGATTTTCCATGAAGCTTGCGCCCGACACGGTCAGGGTGCCGCCGTTGTTCCAGAGCGCCCCGCCTTCCTCGGCGATATTGGCGTTGAACGTACCGCCGTTGACAACGATATCGCCACTGCCGGTCACATGCAGCGCACCGCCGTTACCGGGATTCATGCCCGCGTTGTTGCCGCTGAAGTTGACGTTATTGAGCGTCACGCGGACGTTGTCGTTGGCCGTGTCGTCATCGCCGCCGGCGGCCGTCGCGCCCGACGCTTCTTCGATGGCGCCGCCGGCTCGATCGGCGCTGTTGTTGTTCATGGCGCCGCCGTTGACCGTCAGCACGCCGCCGTCGTCGTTGAGAATGGCGCCGCCGGAGCGCGCATCCGCATCGCCGCCGGCCGTGGTGGCCGCGCCGTTGACCAGCGTCAGACCGTTGAGCGTGAGGTTGCCCTGGTTGGTGAAGATACGGCTTTGATTGTTGCCGTCGATGGTCACGCCCGCAGAATCATCCGCGTCGTCTGAATCGTCACCGGCCATGCCGATGGTCAGCGTCGAACCGGCGACGATGGTCGGCAGCGCCGTGCCGCCGAGCGTGATCGTCGATCCGGCAACGTTGTTGCCGAAAACGATGGTGTCGTTCATATCGTCGCCCGCGGTGCAGCCGGCGACCATTTCATTCTGGTTCGCTGCGGCGATTGCATCGCGCAGCGTGCATTGGCCGTCGCTGGATGCGTCACCGGAGGCGTTGACGGTGATGCTCGCAGCCATCGCACCGGGTGCGACGACCGCCAGCGACGTGCCGATGAGTGCGAGACGTACCTGCTGCCGCAGACGCCCGCCAACTCGGTTAGGAATTCTCATAGCTGGGTTCCCCTTGCCATTGGCGCGGTGGGCGCGCCTCCCGCATTTTAGGATTTTTATCCCAAAACACGGCTCGAGACTCTCCCGCCTGCCCGGTCAACGTCAAAACCAGCTGCCAGATACAACAAAGCCGGCGACCGCTCGAGGCGGCGCCGGCTTGTAGGACCAACAGTTTTTGCGGTTCGTCGCTGGGCGCGCTAGCTGCCCTTCGCCCCGTTGGCGTCGCCGGTTGCGCGCAATCGAATGCCCAGTTCACGCAGCTGGGCGTTGTCGGCCAGGCCCGGCGCCCCGGTGAGCAGATCGGTCGCGGTCTGCGTCTTGGGAAACGCAATGACCTCGCGAATGGAATCGGCCCCGGCCATGAGCATCACCAGCCGGTCGAGTCCGAAGGCAATACCGGCATGCGGCGGCGCGCCGAACTTGAGCGCTTCCAGCAGGAAGCCGAACTTCTCTTCGGCATCCTCGCGGGAAATGCCGAGCACGTCGAAGGCGGCCTGCTGCATCGCCGGTGTATGGATACGCACCGAGCCGCCGCCGATCTCGGTACCGTTGAGCACCATGTCGTAAGCCTGCGAAAGCGCATTCTTGGGGTCGTTGCGCAGCGCCTCGGCATCGTTGACCGCCGGCGCGGTAAACGGATGATGCAGTGCATCCCAGCGCTTGGCTTCGGGGTCGTACTCGAACATGGGCCAATCGACCACCCACAGCGGTGCCCAGTCGCCTTCCACACGACCCAGATCGTGGCCCAGGCGAACCCGCAGAGCACCCAGGGCATCATTGACGACGGTTGCGGTATCGGCGCCGAAGAACAGCAGGTCGCCGTCGGCCGCGCCGCTGCGCGTCATGATGCCATCGACCGCTTCGTCGGACAGGAACTTCAGAATCGGCGAGGCCAGGCCCTCGCGGCCAGCTGCGGTGTCGTTGACCTTGACGTAGGCCAGGCCCTTGGCGCCGTAGCGACCGACGAACTCGGTATAGCCGTCGATCTGCTTGCGCGTGAGGCTTGCCCCGCCCGGCACGCGCATGACCGCAACCCGGCCGGTGTCGCTGTTGGCCGGACCGGAAAACACCTTGAAGTCGGCATCGGCCACCAGATCGGCGATATCGACCAGCTCCAGATCGATACGCAGATCCGGCTTGTCGGAGCCGAAGCGGCGCATGGCCTCTTCGTAGCTCATGCGCGGGAACGGATCGGGCAGCTTGACGTCGAGCACGTCCGCGAACAGCGACCGAATCATGGTTTCGTTGATTGCCATGATGTCGTCGGCGTCGACGAACGAGGCCTCGATATCGATCTGGGTGAACTCGGGCTGGCGATCGGCGCGCAGATCCTCGTCACGAAAACAGCGCGCGATCTGATAGTAGCGATCCATGCCTGCCACCATCAGCAGCTGCTTGAACAGCTGCGGCGACTGCGGCAACGCAAAGAAATGGCCGGGCTGGGTACGGCTGGGCACGAGGTAGTCGCGCGCGCCTTCCGGGGTGGCCCGGGTAAGAATCGGGGTTTCGATGTCCAGAAAACCCAGCTCGTCGAGTGCATGACGCACCGCGCGCGTGACCTGGGCACGCAGCTGCATGTGTCGCTGCATGCGCGGCTTGCGCAGCTCGACATAGCGATAGCGCAGACGCGCGGCGTCGCCCACGTTCTCGGTGTCGTCGAGCTGCAGCGGCGGCGTTTCCGAGGCGTTGAGCACGGTCAGCGCGGTCGTATAGACCTCGATTTCGCCCGAGGCCAGATTCTTGTTAACCGTGCCCTCGGGACGAGCGCGCACGCGCCCGGTCACCTGGATCACGTACTCGCTGCGCAGCTTCTCGGCTTCGGCAAAGGTATCCGGTTCGTCCGGATCGAACACGACCTGGATCAGACCGCTACGATCACGCAGGTCGACAAAGATCACCCCGCCGTGGTCGCGGCGGCGATGCACCCAGCCGCAGACGGTGATTTCGCTGTCGATGGCAGCGGCGTTTACGTCGCCGCTGTAGTGGGATCGCATCATGGCTATCGTCTTCGAGGTGTGCAAAAGAGCGCGAGTCTAGCAAGAGGCAGCGCCTGGCCGGTACCCGCCAGAAAATTGAACGCGGCAGGCGCTTGCAAGCGAACCGCCATGATCGCACCCCGGCCACGCGCGGCCGGGGCACTCCAATGGCTAGCTGCCGGCGTTCGAGGACGAGGTCGTGCTGGCCTTGTTCGTCGACTTGGACGCCGCGCTATCCGACTTCTTATCGCTGGCGGCCGGCTTCGACGACGTCGCGGACGTATCCGACTTGGCGCTGTCGCTGGTGCTGCTGCTCGCGGACGTCGCGCTGGACGACTTCGAGGTCTTGTCCTCGCCGCCGGCGATATTGCGCTTGCCGTCCGACTTGAAGTCGGTTTCATACCAGCCGCCGCCGGCCAGACGAAAACCGGCCGCGGAGATCTTGCGCTTGAGCTCCGGCGTCTCACAGGCCGGACACTCGGTCAGCGGGTCTTCCGACAACCGCTGGAGCCGTTCAAGTTCATGGCCGCAATTGCGGCAGACATATTCGTAGATGGGCATGCTCGAAAACCCTGCGAGGCCAATAACGGCGCGTATTTTATACGACGTGACGCGTTGCGCCACTGGCCGCGGAGCGACCAATGCCGTAGTAGGTGAAGCCAGCCTGGGCGACATACGACGGCTTGTAGATATTGCGCCCATCGACCAGCACCGGCTCGCGCATGCGCTGGGCGATATCCGCGAAGTCCGGGGTGCGGAAAATATGCCATTCGGTGACCAGTACCAGCGCGTCGGCGTCTTCCACTGCCTGTTCGGCCGTATCGCAGAGCGTCAGATCGT
The DNA here is from genome assembly GCF_964012375.1 of uncultured Salinisphaera sp. Classification (NCBI taxonomy): domain Bacteria; kingdom Pseudomonadati; phylum Pseudomonadota; class Gammaproteobacteria; order Salinisphaerales; family Salinisphaeraceae; genus Salinisphaera; species uncultured Salinisphaera sp. Next base: position 2,859 of record NZ_CAXGSH010000061.1, on the reverse strand, counting down.
CGCGCTCGCCGTAAATGCGCCGGGTTTCCTTCATCGCTTCCGGATCGTAGGCGCGAACGCTTGCCCCGGCCGCCCATAGCGCTTCCATGAGCGTGCAGCTCGGCGCTTCGCGCATGTCGTCGGTATTCGGCTTGAAGGCCAGCCCCCAGATCGCGATGGTCTTGCCGGCCAGGTCGCCGAAGTGGGCGGCCAGCTTATCGAACAGCACCTGCTTCTGGCGATCGTTGACCCGCTCTACGGCGTTGATGATCTCGGTGTCGTAGCCGAGCTTGCCGGCGGTCTGTGCCAGCGCGCGCACATCCTTGGGAAAGCAGGACCCCCCGAAGCCGCAGCCCGGATAGATGAAGTGGTAGCCGATGCGATGGTCCGCGCCAATGGCCTTGCGCACCTGTTCGATATCGGCGTCCACGCGATCTGCGACCTGCGACAGCTCATTCATGAGGCTGATCTTTGTGGCCAGCACGATATTGGCCGCGTACTTGGTCAATTCGGCCGAACGGATATCCATGACGATGGTGCGATCGTGCTGACGATTGAACGGCGCATAGAGCGCGCGCAGGTGCTCGGCCGCGCGGTCGCTGTCCACGCCCACGACCACGCGATCGGGTTTCATGAAGTCTTCGACCGCGGCGCCCTCTTTCAGGAACTCCGGGTTCGAGGCCACGTCGAACTCGACGTCCACGCCGCGCTGGCGCACGGCTTCGGCCAGCGCGTCGCGCACCTTGTCTGCCGTACCCACCGGCACCGTCGACTTCGTGATTACCAACCGATAGTCATCCATATGCGCGCCGATGGTCGCCGCGACCTTGAGCACGTATTGCAGGTCGGCGCTGCCGTCCTCGTCCGGCGGCGTGCCCACGGCAATGAATTGCAGGGTGCCGTGCGCAACGGCCTCGGCAGCGTCGGTGGTAAAGCGCAGTCGCCCCGCGCGTACGTTGTCATGCACGATCTGTTCGAGGCCCGGCTCGAAAATCGGGATCTCGCCCTGCGTCAGTCGCGCGATCTTGGCTTCATCGATATCCACGCATACAACGTGGTTGCCGCTCTGAGCGAGACAGGCCCCGGTCACAAGACCGACATAACCGGTTCCGAATATCGTGATACGCACACTGACCCCTTGACTGCTTGGTTTGGCGAGTCGAATGACCCGGGAACGCCGCGATTATGCGCAACAAGGCCGGTTGTTGCGAGCGCCTGCCGAGCGCCCAGACATAAAAAAAGGGCCAGGCCGACTGGCCTGACCCTCGATTTGATTCTGGTGGGCGGTACTAGGTTCGAACTAGTGACCCCTGCCGTGTGAAGACAGTGCTCTACCGCTGAGCTAACCGCCCGGTTCGCTTTGCGAGCGCGCAGAGTCTAGTGCGCAAGCCATAACGGGTCAACGAATAAATCACGACGATGCGATGCTAGAATCCGCGCAGCCAAGGAACTATCACCCTCGAAGCCGGGAGCCCGGATGCAACTCATCGATCTGCAAGCCCAGTACCAGCGCATTAAACCGGATGTGGACGCGCGCATTCAGGCAGTTCTCGATCATGGCCGCTATGTCATGGGCCCCGAAGTGGAAGCCCTGGAAACGCGTCTGGCCGAATACGTCGGCATCGAGCATTGCATCGCACTGTCCAGCGGCACCGACGCCCTGCTCGTGGCCATGATGGCGCTGGAAATCGGCCCCGGCGATGAAGTGATCACCACCCCGTTCACCTTCATCGCCACCGGCGAGATGATCGGCCTGCTCGGGGCGACGGCCGTGTTCGTGGATATCGATCCGGATACCTACAACATCGACGCCGCGCTTATCGAAGAAAAGATTACCGATCGTACCAAGGCGATCGTGCCGGTCAGCCTGTTCGGTCAGACCGCGGATATGGACGCCATCAACGCGATCGGCGAACGCCACGGCGTGCCGGTGATCGAAGACGCCGCGCAGAGCTTTGGCGCCACCTATAAAGGCAAACGCTCCTGCGGCCTGTCACCGATCGCGGCCACCTCCTTCTTCCCGGCCAAGCCCCTGGGCTGTTACGGCGATGGCGGCGCCGCGTTCACCCACGATGCCGCTCTGGCCGAACGCATGCGCGAGCTGCGCAACCATGGCCAGAATGCCCCCTATCAACACCCGCGCCTGGGCATCAACGGCCGGCTGGATACCATTCAGGCGGCGGTGCTGCTGGCGAAGATGGAAGTCTTCGACGACGAGGTCGCCCGGCGTGCCGAAGTGGGCACCCGTTATGCCGAGCTGCTCGAGGGCGTGGTCCATACGCCGGTACTCGGCGCCGACTGCACGAGCGTCTATGCCCAGTACACCATCGAGGTCGACGATCGCGACCGGGTACGACAGTCGCTCAACGAGGCGGGTATTCCCAATGCGGTGTATTACCCGGTGCCGCTGAACCGTCAGCCGCCCCTGTATTCGGACGTGGCCATCCCGAAGTCCGAGCGTGCGGCCGAACGGGTACTCAGCCTGCCCATGCATCCGTATCTGGAAAAGGCCGATCAGCAACGCGTAGCCGAGGCACTGAAAAACGCATTAAAAAAATAATGCGATAGAGGTTGGCAAGCCGCACGCCAATCTCTACAATACGCCCTCGCTGCACATCAGGGGCCATAGCTCAGCTGGGAGAGCGCAACACTGGCAGTGTTGAGGTCGGCGGTTCGATCCCGCCTGGCTCCACCAAAAAAGTGTCCCCATCGTCTAGAGGCCTAGGACACTGCCCTTTCACGGCAGCGACAGGGGTTCGAATCCCCTTGGGGACGCCATAACGGAAGCCGCCGGTCGATGATCGGCGGCTTTTTTTTGGTCACGGCCCGGCAATGGGCTCGCGAGGGCTGCACAGGCCACGCATAATTGTCGGTCTCATC
>NZ_CAXGSH010000060.1:0-23351 GCF_964012375.1 uncultured Salinisphaera sp. | reverse complement strand
ACCGTCTGTGAGGACTCGAACGCGATCCGTGAGAGGTTTATGCAGAGCTTCCTTAGTTCGCTGGCGTGTCGTCGTCGACGTTGACGGCCACCGCGTCGGGCAGCAGCGTAACCCCGCTCGGGTCGCACTGCATGACGGCATCGTGCAGGGCCGTAATCGCACGCGGGCGGGGAAAGCTCTTGCGCCAGGCGATGGCAATACGGCGCATGGGCGCATCGCCGGCAAAGGGGCGTGTTTCCAGCAGGCGCGACTCTTCCGACAGGCCGGGGATCGACGAGCGCGGTAGTACCGTCACGCCGAGGCCGCTGGCGACCATGTGACGAATGGTTTCCAGGCTGGAGCCGGAATGGGGCTGACGTTCGCGCTCGCGGTCGCGACAGTCCTCGCATAGCGCGAGCACCTGATCGCGAAAACAGTGCCCTGGCCCGAGCAGGAGCAGATCCTCCTCGGCGAGTTCGTTGGCATCGATTTCGTCGCGCCGGGTCCAGCGGTGCGTTTGTGGCATAACCACGACGAACGACTCGTCGTACAACGGCCAGCTTGCCAAACCGCCGACCTCGTAGGGCATGGCCACGATTACCGCGTCGAGTTCGTTGTTACGCAGCTGCTGGGTAAGCGCGCCGGTAAAGTTTTCTTCGATGATCAGCGGCATGTCCGGCGTGCTTTCGCGCAGTGCCGGAATCAGGTGTGGCAGCAGATAAGGGCCGACGGTATAGATCACGCCCAGCCGCAGCGGTCCCTTGAGCTCGTCGCGGCCCTGTTCGGCCACCGTTTCCAGTGCGCTGACCTCGCCCAGAATCCGATAGGCCTGTTCGATGATGCGGCGGCCGATCGGCGTGACCCGGGCCTCGCCGCGATTGCGTTCGAATACGGTGACGCCCAGCTCGCTTTCGAGCTTCTTGACCGCCACCGACAGCGTGGGCTGACTCACAAAGGCGCGCTTGGCGGCCCGGCCAAAGTGGCGTTCCTTGTCGAGCGCGATCAGATAGCGCAGTTCGGTGAGCGTGATATGCATCGCGTGACGAATCTCATCCTTCGACCGGCTTACGGCTTAATTCTCGCCGAGCCAGTCGCGAGGGCGAAGAAAATCCTCGTAGAGCGCGGCTTCGGGGCTGCCGGGTATGGGCTTGTAGCCATATTGCCACGATGCCAGCGGCGGCATCGACATCAGGATGGACTCGGTACGCCCGCGCGATTGCAGGCCGAACAGGGTGCCGCGATCGTAGACGAGGTTGAACTCGACATAGCGCCCGCGCCGATAGAGCTGAAAGTCGCGCTCACGCTCGCCGTAGGCGTGGTCACGCCGACGCTCGACGATCGGCACATAGGCATCGATAAACGCCTGGCCGACGCTGCGTATGAACGCAAAGCTGTCCTCGAAGCCGAGCTCGTCGAAATCGTCGAAGAACAGGCCGCCCACGCCGCGGGTTTCTTCCCGGTGCGGCAGATAGAAGTATTCGTCGCACCAGGCCTTGAAGCGGGTATAGAGATCGTCGCCAAACGGCGCACAGGCATCGCGCGCGGCCTCGTGCCACGCAATCGCGTCTTCTTCGAAGGGGTAATAGGGCGTCAGGTCGAAGCCGCCGCCGAACCACCACACCGGGTCCTCGCCGTCTTTTTCGGCAACGAAAAAACGCACGTTGGCGTGCGCGGTGGGCGCATAGGGATTGCGCGGGTGAATCACCACCGACACGCCGGTGGCAATGAACGAACGGCCGGCAAGCTCGGGGCGGCGTGCGGAAGCCGAGGCCGGCAGGTTGTCGCCGGTGACCCGCGAGAAATTCACGCCCGCGCGTTCGAAGGTGTCGCCGTCGGCGAGTACGCGGGTGTCGCCGCCGCCGCCGGCCGGGCGCTGCCAGGCGTCGATATGAAAATCCAGCGCTGGCTCGAACGCCGCGAGACGCTGGCAGATATGGTCCTGCAGCTCGCGAAACCAGGCGATAACGCGATCGGAATCGATGCTATCGGCGCTCATGCTCAGCCTCCGCGCAGGGTGTCGCCGGTGCGCGCATCCCGAATGGTGCTGGCGCGACCGGGCGTATCCGGTACGCCGCCCAGAATCATGTCGACGCCGTCATGCGGCTGACTCAAGCGCGCTCGCGCCTGCCAGCTGTTGCGGACCGGCGGCCGAGCGCTGACGTTCGCGCTGGTCGAAACCAGGGCGCCGCCAAAGGCCCGGCACAGCGCGGCGCTGTCGGCATGGGCGGTCTGGCGCAGGGCGATGGTGTCGTGCGCGCCGGTCAGCCACCAGGGCGTATCGTCGGCGGCGGGCAACAGCCAGGTCAGAGCCGCCGGCCAGCTTTGGGTGGCACGATTCCATGCCTGGGCCGCGTCGGCGGCGACGAAGGGCGCAAGCTGGTCGCTGTCGGCGCCGATCACGATCAGGCCCCGATCGATCTCGCGACGCTTGATCGTGAGCAGTCGCAGTACGGCCGCCGGGTCCAACGGGTCACAGGCCAGCCCCCAGACGCCTTCCGTGGCATGGGCAACCACGCCGCCATCATGAAGAATACGCGCAGCGCGGCGCAGGCGATGGGCACTCACGCGCACACCGGCGCGCTGGGGATGACGGCTCATAGATATTCGGTCGAATCAGGCAGCCACGACTCAGGCGTCGCCCTTGCCGGCGGATTTCGTGCTCGACTTGGCCGGCGCCTTCTTGGCCGCTGTTTTCTTGGGGGCCGCCTTGGCCGTGCTCTTGGCCTTGGTCGCAGTCTTGGCCGCGCCGTTTTTCTTGGCCGTGGTGCTCTTGGCGGTCTTGGCGCTCGACTTCGTCGTCGATTTGGCGCTGGACTTTGCGCTGTCCTTTTTCGCAGCCGCGCCCTTGCGCCCGCGTTTTTTCTTCTCCGGCGCCTTGGCGATGATCTCCTGGCATTGTTCCAGGGTGAGGTCGGCCGGCTCCTGATCCTTGGGCACGCTGGCGTTCTTCTTGCCATCGGTGATGTACGGGCCGAACGGGCCGTGCTGGACCTTGATGCCCTCGGCCTCGAAGTGCTTGATCAGCTTCTTGGCGTCGGCTTCCTTCTTTTCGGCGATGACCTCGAGCGCGCGTTCCTTGGAGATGGTGTACGGGTCGTCTTCCTTGATCGACGCGAACTTCTTGCCAAAGCGCACATAGGGGCCGAAGCGGCCGATATTGACCTGGATTTCCTCGCCCTCGGGGGTTTCGCCCAGATCACGCGGCAGGTTGAACAGATACAACGCCTCGTCGAGGGTGATCTTGTCCATGTCCTGGCCCTTGCGCAGGCCGGCGAACTTGGGTTTTTCCTCGTCGTCCTTGGAGCCGATCTGCACGAACGGCCCGAAGCGGCCGATACGCACGATAACCGGCTTGCCGGATTTGGGGTCGGTGCCGAGCTCGCGGGCCTGGGCGACTTCCTCGCGCGACAGGTCCTGCTTGGATTCGATCTGCTCGGAGAAACGATCCCAGAATTCCCTCAGCAACGGCTGCCACTTCTCTTCGCCACGCGAGACGGCGTCGAGCCGGTCTTCGAGGTTGGCGGTGAACTCGTAGTCCACATAGCGGGTGAAGTGGTCGGTGAGGAACTTGTTGACGATCTTGCCCAGCGGCGTGGGCATGAACGCCTTGCCGTCCATTTCGACGTATTCGCGATCCTGCAGCGTCGAAATGATCGAGGCATAGGTCGAAGGCCGACCGATATCGTATTCCTCCAGGGTTTTCACCAGCGCGGCTTCGGTAAAGCGCGGCGGCGGCTCGGTGAAATGCTGGGTGGGCACGATCTCGGCGAGCTTGAGCAGCTCGTTTTCTTCCAGGTGCGGCAGGCGCTTGTCGGCGTCGTCGTCGCCCTTGTCGTCGTCCTTGCCTTCCTTGTACACGGCAAGAAAGCCCGGCTCGCGCAGGGTGCGGCCCGAGGCACGGAACAGATGCTTCGCGTCGTCGCCGGCGGCGAGATCCGCGGAGACGGTATCGAACAGGGCATGCATCATCTGGCTGGCGACGGTGCGCTGCCAGATCAATTCGTAAAGACGCGCCTGGTCGCTGGTCAGGTTCGACTTGATTTCGTCCGGGATGCGCGCGCTTTCGGTCGGGCGGATGGCCTCATGCGCTTCCTGGGCGTTCTTGGACTTGGTCTTGAAGCTGCGCGGCGCGTCGGGCAGGTTCTTGTCGCCGTAGCGCTTGCCGATCATCGAGCGCAGTTCGCTGACCGCGTCCGCGGCCAGGCTGACCGAGTCGGTCCGCATGTAGGTGATCAGGCCGGTCGCCTCGGCGCCGTCGATGGATACACCTTCATACAGGCTCTGGGCCGTGCGCATGGTGCGCTTGGCGGTGAAGCCGAGCTTGCGCGCGGCTTCCTGCTGCAGGGTCGAGGTGGTGAACGGCGGTGCCGGGTTGCGCTTGCGCTGCTTGCGATCGACCTTGACCACCCGCAGCTGGCCCTGGGCGGCGCTGGTGAGCGTTTCCAGGGCCGCATCGGCGCTGCCCTGGTTGTTGACCGTGAACTGTTCGACCTTTTCGCCGTCCAGCTGCGACAGGCGCGCGGTAAACGGCTGGGCGTCCTTTTCGACCTGGGCTTCGATCTTCCAGTATTCCTGGGGCACGAAGGCTTCGATCTCGGCATCGCGCTCGCAGATCAGGCGCAGGGCAGGCGACTGTACGCGCCCGGCCGACAGGCCACGCTGGACCTTGCGCCAGAGCAGCGGCGAGAGGTTGAAACCCACCAGGTAATCGAGCGCGCGACGTGCCTGCTGGGCGTTGACCAGGTCGTCCGAGATGGTGCGCGGGTTGGCCACGGCCGTACCGACCGCTTTCTTGGTGATCTCGTGAAAGACCACGCGGGCGACTTCCTTGTTTTCGAGCAGGCCGCGTTCGCGCAGCAGCTCCAGCAGATGCCAGGCAATAGCTTCGCCTTCGCGATCCGGGTCAGTGGCCAGCAGCAGGGCGTCCGACTTCTTGAGCGAGCGGGCGATCTTGTCGACCTGCTTGGCGTTGCGGTCGATGATGTCGTAGCGCATCGCGAAGTCGTGCTCGGTATCGACCGCGCCTTCCTTGGGCACGAGGTCACGCACATGGCCATACGAGGCGAGCACCTCGTAGTCCTTGCCGAGATATTTTTCGATCGTCCGGGCTTTGGCCGGCGATTCCACGATGACGAGATTGCGACTCATCGATTCACGCTATATTTAAGGATTGAGGCCTGCACTCATGCGCAGGGCGCTGCACACTAGCATAGCCTTTGAAGCATGCGCGACCGAGGCGCGTCAACCGCGACGGCTCGTTCGAGGCTCGTTTCGGGCCTTTATCGGACCGGCGCGCGTAGCTAGTGGCTGGCGCCGGGGGATTCGGCATGGATCATCGCTTCCATGCGAGCGTAGGCCTGGTCCTGACCGCTGGACGACAGCACCATCATCACCACCCACTTGAGCTGCTCGATCTCGGCGCCCTCGAAGGCATCCTCGGCCAGCGCCATCATCCGATCGATCACGATCTCGCGGGCCGTGGCGCTGAGCACGCCGGCCTGCTGCAACGCCTCGAGATAGCCGCGACATTCGGCGTCCAGAACCTGCATTTCCCGTTCGGCGTACACGCGGATGGCGTCGTCGCTGGGGGTGTCGGCCATGGACTGGCCGGCCGGATCGGTGGCCCGAATCCAGGCAAAGGCGTCGTCGATCTCGTCGTCGAAGAAGCCGGCATCGCCCAGATCGTCGCGCACGCTGGACATATGCTCGGCATCGGCCAGCGAGAAGTTCTCGAACAGATAGAGCAGCACGTCGAGCAGGTTTTCGTTCATCGGCGCAGATCCGTCGTATGTGAACCGTAGCGTTCATCCAGCCCCGCGATCATGACACGGTGCAGGTATAGGCACCGCCCGGGCCGGCCTGGACGCGACCTTCCAGTTCCAGGATGAGCAGACTGGATGATACCGCATCTGCCGACCAGCCTGTACGGGCGACCAGATCGTCGACCCGGGCCGGGCCATGGCCAAGAGCGGCCAACAAGGCCGCATGCGTGTCGTTCTCGGCCGGCGCTCCAGCGGTGTTTTCGGCGTCTTCGCTTTCATGATCAGACGGATACGAAGCCGGCCGACGATAGCCGTCGAGCACGCCGGCGATATCCTCGAGGATATGCTCGGTAGTCTCGACCAGCTTGGCCCCGTCGCGAATGAGCTGGTGGCAGCCGCGCGCCAGCGGATTGTGAATCGAGCCGGGCAGGGCGAACACTTCGCGCCCGGCGGCACTGGCCATCCTTGCGGTGATCAACGAGCCCGAGGCGCGTGCGGCTTCGACCACCAGCGTGGCCGTACACAGGCCGGCGATGATTCGGTTTCGGCGCGGGAAATTGCCGCGGGCAGGCTCGGTGCCCAGACCGAACTCGGAGAGCATCAGGCCTTGGGCGGCGATGCGTTCGGCCAGATCCCGGTTCATGGCCGGATAGACGCGGTCCAGTCCCGTGCCGCAGACCGCGATGGTCATGCCGTCGGCGGCGAGTGCGCCTTCGTGGGCCGCGGCATCGATACCCCGGGCCAGGCCCGAGACGACCACGAGCCCGGCGCTTGCCAGCGCATGCCCGAACTCGCGCGCTGCTTCCAGCCCGGCGGGGCTTGGGTTGCGGCTGCCCACGATCGCGATTGCCGGGTAGTTGAGCAGTTCGGTATCGCCCACGCCGTACAGCCAGGGCGGGGCCGGATCGAGCTCGGCCAGCGCGTTCGGATAGTGGCGATGAGCGCGGGTGATGAAATGACGGTTCGGCTCGTCGAGCCAGCGCTCGGTTTCGGCGACGCGGGCGTTGTCGCCCGCCGCAAGGGTGGCACAGGCAGCACGCGGCACGCCCAGTTCGCGCCAGGCGCGCTCGCCGGCCGCTACCGCCCGTTCGGCGCTGCCGAAATGGTCGATCAATCGGCTGCCCAGGGTCGCACCGATGCCCGGCGTACACGCCAGCTGCAGCTCGGCACGCGGGATCATGGCCCGGCTCGATTCCCGCACGCGGGCGCTAGCGCGCCGGCGTGCGCACGAAGTCGTCGATATGCACCGCGCGCTCGGCGCGCATGATCACTGCAAAGCTCACCCGTTCGTCGGTCTTGAAGACCAGCAGCTCGCCGGACTTGAGTTCGGGCAGGCGCACCTGGCCGCCCTTGACCGGGTCGAGCACCACGCGACCGGCTTCGAAGATATCCAGCACGTGGCCGCGTTCGATGCCGTCGCTGCGGCCCACGCTCAGGGTCACTACCTGATACTGGCCGATGGCCGATACGCCGTCGTAAACCGAAATGATGCGGCCTTCGACGCGTTGATCGGGCGCATGCGGATAGAAATCGCGCACCAGATCCTCGGTTTCCAGCGGCAGCAGCCGATCGGCCACCAGCGCTTCGCGATAGCTCTTGGTGATCTGGGCCTTGGCGACCGGACCGGGTTCGATGATCTGGATTTCACCCACCGGCACGGCCTGCTGGCCGATGATTTCGCCGGTGTCGGGATCCTTGTACGGGCCGGCATCGCGAACGAGGCTGAATCGGCCGTCATGCTGGCCCTGTGTATCCACGCCGCGCACGTAGCTCACGGTGCCCTTGCCGCCGACCAGGTGCTCGTCCAGGAAGGACACGATATAGGGGGCGTCGGCGAGCTCTTCGGCACTTACCAGGCGCGGGCCGGTAATGAACGGCCGGATCGCATCCATGGGTATGGTGGCGATCGATTCCAGCGAGCTTTCACGGATGCGCGGGGAGAGCACCTTGGTGCCGGCCCGACGCAGCTGGAAGTTGCCATCGGCGTCGCGGGTGAGAATGAGCACATCGCCCGGATAGATCAGATGCGGGTTGGCGATATCCGGGTTGGCGTACCACAGCTGTGGCCAGTACCAGGGGTCGCGCAGGTAGTAGCCCGCGATATCCCAGAGCGTGTCGCCCTTCTTGACCACATAGCGCAGCGGCGCATCCGCGCGTAGCTGCTGGTTGACCGTGTTTTCCTGCACGACGGGCGCCGCGCGTTCCGGCAGCGGCGTGGACGGGGCGGGGGCCAGTTCGGGCTCGGCCTTTTGATGAGCGCAGCCGCTCAAGACGGCCGCGAGGGCCAGGGTCAGACCGGTGCCGGCACACTTCATGGCCTGCTTCAAATCGTTATACTCTCGCATCCAGGACGCGCCCCCAATGATTGACCCCATACCAAGACAGCTGACGCTCAGCTGCCCTGCAACCCCTGCACAAACAGATGCCGGCTTCTGCCCGGCATTTGTTTTTGCAGGCTTAGCGGCCGCTGGCTGCGACGCGCCTGCCTGTGCATACTCGCGCTATTGCGCCGATATGGAAAGTGTTTTCCTGTCGGATCGATAGCGCTCTAACGTGCCATGCCACGTGTTTTTCGTTATCGGCCAGTCAGATCGTTTATTGATGGCCGGGCCACTTGTGACGCACACCACCGATAGAATATGGCGATTCTAGAGATTTTGCATTTCCCCGATCCGCGGCTGCGCGAACGCACCGAGCCGGTCACGGTTTTCGACGAAACGTTGTCGCGGTTTATCGACGACATGTTCGAAACCATGTACGACGCACCCGGCGTGGGCCTGGCCGCGACCCAGGTCGGCGATACGCGCCGCGTGGCGGTCATGGACTGCTCGGAAGAGCGCAACGAACAGATCGTGATGTGCAACCCGGAAATCCTATCCGCCGAGGATCTGGAAACCGTCGACGAAGGCTGTCTGTCGGTGCCGGACCACTACGACAAGGTCAAACGCTATGCCCGCGTTCGCTTCGCTGCCCAGGACCGCCACGGCGAGCGCTACGAGATGGAGGCCGAAGGCCTGCTTGCCCAGTGTGTGCAGCACGAGCTGGCGCATCTCGACGGCGGGCTCTATATCGACCAGCTGTCACGGCTCAAGCGCGAGCGTATTCGCCGCAAGCTCGCCAAGGCGGCCCGCCAGCAACCGGCGACCGAAAGCGACGCATAACCCGTGAACATCGTTTTTGCCGGCACGCCCGAATTCGCACTGCCCTGTCTCGACGCGATCGCCGCCAGTTCGCATCGTCTGACCGGCGTACTCACCCAGCCGGATCGGCCCGCCGGGCGCGGCCGCAAGCTCGCGGCATCGCCCATCAAGCAGCGTGCGCTTGAACTCGGCGTGCCCGTACAACAACCGCTGTCGCTCAAGAAGGAGGCGGCGTTCGACGAACTCGCCGCGCTTGAACCCGATCTGATGGTGGTGGTCGCCTATGGGCTGCTGTTGCCGAAGAAGGTGCTGGCCCTGCCGCGTTATGGCTGTATCAACGTGCATGCCTCGCTGCTGCCGCGCTGGCGCGGCGCCGCGCCTATCGCCCGTGCCATTCTCGCCGGCGATAGCGAAACCGGCGTGACCCTCATGCAGATGAATGCGGGGCTGGATACCGGGCCCATGCTCGTGCGCCGGGCGGTGCCTATCGATAGCGACACCACCGCGGGCGAGCTGCACGACCGGCTTGCGGCGCTGGGCGCGACCGAGCTTACCGAACTGCTCGGCCGCGTCGAGCAGGGCGTGAGCGGTGAAACGCAGGACGACGCCCAGGCCTGCTATGCCCGGCGGCTGGACAAGGGCGAGGCCGCGATCGACTGGCGGGCCGGCGCCGACGAAATCGCGCGCGCGGTGCGTGCTTTCGTGCCCTGGCCGGTGGCCCATGCGCAATTGAACGGTCAGCCGGTGCGTTTCTGGCGGGCGGCTCCTGCCGCAGGCGCGAGCGGCGAACCGGGGACGGTGGTCGCGGCGAGCCCGAAAGGTATCGATATCGCCACCGGCGCCGGCACCCTGCGGGTCATGGAGCTGCAGCTGCCGGGCAAGAAGCGAATGGACGCCGCCGCGGCGGTCAACGGGCGCGACTGGGTCGGTCAGCGTTTTGAGTAAATCGCGACCTCGCGACAGGCAGCCGGCCCCGGTGGAAGGCGCAGCCGCCCGCGGCTGGGCCGCACGCTGTGTTTCGGCCGTAATGAATGATCGTCGCAGCCTCGACGCGGCACTGTCGGAGCTGCCGCCGCAGATGAGCGGCGCCGACCGGGCGCTGACCTCGGCGCTGGCCTACGGCGTGTTACGAGACTATCGCCGCCTGGAAACCCTGCTGGCACCGCGCCTGTCGCGCAAGCCGCAGCCGCTGCTGCGGGCACTGTTGCTGGTCGGGTTGTTGCAGCTGGAGGCCATGCGTATTCCGGCGCATGCTGCCGTACATGCGACGGTGGCAGCGACGGCGATGCTCAAGCTTGGCAAGGCGCGGGGCATGGTCAACGCCATTCTGCGGGGCCATCAGCGCGAGGGCGCAGACACCGAGTCGGGCGAGCTCGCGCCGGGCGTGCGCTACGGCTACCCCGACTGGCTGGTGCGCATGGTTGAAACCGACTGGGGCCGTCTCTGGCCGGATGTGCTGGCAGCCGGCAACCGGCCGGCACCGATGCACCTGCGCGCCAACGCACGGCGCTGCGATCGCCATGTCGCGATGCAACGTCTGGCCGAGGCCGGGATCGCAAGCGAAGCGGCTCGCGTATGCGACAGCGTATTCACCCTCGACACGCCGATACCGGCACGCGAGCTGCCCGGTTTTGCCAGCGGCGACCTCTCGATACAGGACGGCGCCGCCCAGCTCGCCGCCGGCCTGGTTGGCGCCCGCGCCGGCGATTACGTGCTCGACGCCTGTGCGGCGCCCGGTAACAAGAGCGCGCATCTGCTCGAACGCGCCGATATCGATCTGCTCGCGCTCGATATCGACCCCGCGCGGCTCGACACGCTCAACGAAACGCTGGCGCGGGTGGGGACCAGCGCGCAGGTCAAGGCCGCCGACGCCGCGGCGATCGATCAGTGGTGGGATGGCCGCGCCTTCGATCGCATCCTGCTCGATGCGCCTTGTAGCGGTACCGGCGTGATTCGGCGCCATCCGGATATCAAATGGCTGCGTCGGCCGGCCGATATTGCGGCCGCGGCCGAGCGCCAGACCCAGTTGCTGGATGGCCTCTGGCAAACGCTCGCCCCCGGCGGGCGGCTGGTCTATGCCACCTGCTCGATCCTGCGCGCCGAAGGCGTCGACGTGATTGATGCCTTTCTCAAGCGCACGCCCGCGGCGCGCGAGCTCACCATCGATGCGCATTGGGGCTTTGCCGAACGCCACGGGCGGCGTATCGCGCCGGGCATGCACGGCTTCGATGGCTTCTATTACGCGGTGCTCGAACGCGACCGCGGTTGATCGGGACCCCTTGTATCCCGTGTTCGGTAGGTAGCATTACGGAGTTGAAACGATCGCGCCCAGCCGCACAGTCGGTGGTGTACTGATTTACCAACCAATTGGAGTTGTGATGAGCGACGAACTCAAAGGCAAGAAGGTCGCCTTTCTGGCCACGAACGGTTTCGAGTATTCGGAGCTGACCCAGCCGTGGGACGAGATCAAGGCCGCCGGCGCCGAGGTCGAACTGATTTCGCTCGAAAACGGCAAGATCCAGGGCGAAAGCGGCGGCGAGCCCAAGGGCGATCCGATTCCGGTCGACAAGACCGTCGATCAGGTATCGGCCAAGGACTATAACGCCCTCGTGCTGCCGGGCGGTCTGGCCAATCCGGACACCCTGCGCATGAACGACAAGGCCGTGCAGTTCGTGCGGGATTTCTTCGCCCAGCACAAGCCGGTCTCCGCCATCTGCCACGGACCGTGGCTGCTGGCCGAAGCCGACGTGCTCAAGGGCCGTACCGTGACTTCGTTCCCCTCCATCAAGACGGACCTGCAGAACGCGGGCGCCAAGTGGGAGGACCGCGAGGTAGTCTGTGACGAAGCGCTCGTCACCAGCCGCACGCCGGATGATCTGGATGCCTTCTGTGCCAAGACGATCGAAGAGATCGCCGAAGGCAAGCACGAAGAACAGACCACCTGATCGAGCTGCGCACTGACTGCCATGTGCAAAGCAAAGCCCGGGCTTCGACCCGGGCTTTTTTGTGTCCGCCGTTGCCTAGTCTTCGAGCGCGTAGTCGATAGTGGTTACGACGCGAACTTTCTTGACGTCCGGCGTGTAGCTGTCCAGGTCTTCAATCGAGAAATAGCCCTGGGAAGCTGAACGGATGGCACCGACCTGACTGCCCGAATCCTCCGCGAACTGACGTGCGGCCTTGCGCGCATCGGCGGTGGCCTGGGCAATCATTTCCGGCTTGATCGATTCCAGGTCGGTAAACAGAAACTCGGTGCGATATTCATAGTTGGGCGAGAGCACCACGCCCTGGCTGACCAGTTCGCCCACGCGCGGCATGGCCTGCTTGACCGTGTCGATTTCGGGCGTGCGTACCAGCACCGTGGCTTCGGCGGAATAACGCGTCGGCGGGCGCTGGTCGCCGTAGCTGTTGGCATAGCGATCGGTCACCTGAGGTGATGTGAGCGAGATCGAATCGGCCTTGAAGCCGGCATCGGTCAAGAAACTGCGGATGATGTCGGCCTGGCGATTGACCTGATCCTGCACCGCGCCCAGTTCGTCGCCGGTAACCGTGAAGTGTAGCGGCCATAGGGCAAGATTGGCTCGTACTTCGCGTTCGGCCAACCCCTTGACCGTGACCGCGCGCTCGGCCGATTTCCATTGAATGGCCGCGCTCTTGAGATAGCTGCCGCCCACGATCAGCCCAATCGCTAGACACAGGCCGAGAATGGCAGCAGCCAGGATATTGTTCTTCATCGAATACGCCGACGGTGGTGATACAAGCAAGCCAAGTATCGAGCGCCCAAGCTTACGGCTGGCTTAAGCAATCGGCACAAACGCGCATGCGTGAGCGGCAGATTCGGGTGCACCCGCTGGCCGATCTTGCGTACCGAGCGATCCATCCGGCTTCCGAAACCGTTTCAACAAGGGCGGCCGCAGATTACGCCGATCGAAGCAGGCGCACTCAGATGGTCATTGGGCCCATCTTGAGGATCGCTTTTTGCAGTCAAGTCGAACGCATCGGGCGAGCCGGAAGTCCAGGCACGCTGTCTTTAGAGCCGAGGGGTCGGCGGATCGCGTCCAGAACAGGTACGAGGGTCGCGCTGAATCGCCGACGCCGGGAAGACAGGGCGACCCGGCGTCGGGTGGCGCTAGCGGTAGATCGGGTCGCGTACGACCACGCCGCGTTCGGCGAGATAACCCTTGGCCTGCTGGATCGTGTACGTGCCGAAGTGAAAGATCGAGGCGGCGAGTACGGCATCGGCGGCGCCGATTTCCAGTCCGTCGTGCAGATGCTCGAGATTACCGACCCCGCCGGAGGCGATGACCGGCACGTCCACGGCTTCCGAGATGGCACGGGTGAGCTTGAGATCGAAGCCGGACTTGGTGCCGTCCTTGTCCATGCTGGTCAGCAGCACTTCGCCGGCGCCGAGCGACACCAGCTTCTGAGCCCATTCGATCGCATCGATACCGGTGGATTTGCGCCCGCCGTGGGTGAAGATTTCCCAGCGCGGCGCTTCGCCCTTGCGGGCCACGTTCTTGGCGTCGAGCGCGACCACGATGCACTGCGAGCCGTAGCGATAGGCGGCCTCGGCCACGAAATTGGGGTCCGAGATCGCGGCCGTGTTGATCGATACCTTGTCGGCACCGGCCGACAGCAGGCGCCGTACGTCGGGCAGGGTCCGTACGCCGCCGCCGACGGTCAGCGGGATGAATACCTCGCCGGCCACGCGCTCGACCACTTCCATGAGCGTGCCGCGGTCTTCGTGGCTTGCCGTGATATCGAGAAAGACGAGTTCATCGGCGCCCTGCTGGTCGTAGCGCCGCGCGATCTCGACCGGATCGCCGGCATCCTTGATCTCGAGGAACTTGACGCCCTTGACGACCCGGCCCTTGTCGATATCCAGACAGGGGATGATGCGTTTGGCCAGGCTCACGCGGACCCCTTCGACTTGGACTGACGGTCGTTGACCAGCTTGCGTGCTTCGGCGAGGTCGATCGTACCCTCGTAGAGCGCGCGGCCGATGACCGCGCCGGTCACGCCGTCTTCCTCGGCGGTGAGCAGGGCCTCGATATCGTCGAGGCGGGTCACGCCGCCGGAGGCAATCACCGGAATGGTGAGTTCGGCGGCCAAGGCGCGGCTGGCTTCGACGTTGACGCCCTGCATCATGCCGTCGCGGCCGATATCGGTATGGATGATCGCGACCACGCCGTCGTCCTCGAACTGCTGTGCCATTTCGGCGACGGTGTTGTTCGACAGCTTGGACCAGCCGTCGGTGGCCACCATGCCGTCCTTGGCATCGAGGCCAACGATGATGTGGCGCGGAAATTCCACGCCGGCATCGGCCACGAAGTGCGGCTCCGACACGGCACGCGTACCGAGGATGACGTACTCCACGCCACGCTCGAGATAGGTTTCGATCGCGGCCTCGTCGCGGATGCCGCCGCCCACCTGGACGGGCACGTTGCCGCAGGCCGACACGATCTGGCCGATCACGCGGTCGTTGACCGGATAGCCGGCCTTGGCACCGTCGAGATCGACGACGTGGATCCGATCCGCACCTTCGGCGAGCCAGCGCTCGGCCACGGCCACCGGATCTTCGTCGAAGACGGTGACGTCGTCCATGCGGCCCTGGCGCAGGCGTACGCACTGGCCGTTCTTGATATCAATGGCAGGTATGAGTAACACGCCGATAATCCTCGTCTACGGCTTGAATGGTCGAAACGACTGGATGCTTGCGAAGGGCGCTCAGGCGGCGCCGTCCCATTCCAGAAAATTGGCCAGCAGCTGGAGGCCGGCGGACTGGCTTTTCTCGGGATGAAACTGCACCGCGAACACGTTCGGGCGCAGGATCACCGAAGCAAAGCGCACGCCATAGTCGGTGGTGCCAGCGATATGACGCTCGTCGCTGGGCACTACGTAATAGCTGTGCACGAAATAGAACCAGCTGGCCGGCGCGATATCCTTCCAGAGCGGATGGTGGCGCTCCTGGCGAACCTGGTTCCAGCCCATATGCGGAATCTTGCGGCGCACGCCGTCCGGCTGCGCATCGGGGGCGGCGAAGTGCACGGTGTCGCCGGGGAAGGCGCCCAGGCATTCCACACCGCCGGATTCCTCGGAATGGCCCATGAGCGCTTCGATGCCCAGGCAGACGCCCATCAACGGCTTCTTGCCGAGCTGTTCGCGCAGCATGTCGTCGAGCTCGAGGCGATGCAGTTCGTCCATGCAGTGGCCGATCGCGCCTACGCCGGGCAATACCAGCCGGTCCATGCGCGCGAGTACGTCCGGGTCGAAGCTGACCTCGATCTGCTCGTCCGATGCGACGTAGCGCAAGGCCTTGGCAATCGAGTGCAGATTGCCCATCCCGTAGTCGATGATGCCGACGGTTGCCATAGTGTGATCGTGTACGAAGAAGAAAGGGGTTTAGAGGCTGCCCTTGGTGGACGGCATGCTGTCGCCGCTGCGGGCATCGGCCGATACGGCCATGCGCAGGGCGCGGCCGAACGCCTTGAACAGGGTTTCGGCTATATGGTGGGCATTGTGCCCCTTGAGCGCATCCATGTGCAGGGTCAGCGCGCCGGCGCTGGCCACGCCCTGGAAGAATTCGCGCACCAGTTCCACATCGAAGGTGCCAATCTTGTCGCGGGTAAAGTCCGCGCTGAAGAACAGGCCCGGGCGGCCGGACAAGTCGATGACCACGCGCGACAGCGCTTCGTCGAGCGGTACGTAGGTATGGCCATAGCGGGTGATGCCGCGCTTGTCGCCCACGGCCTCACGCAAGGCCTGGCCGATACAGATGCCGACATCCTCGACCGTGTGGTGGTCGTCGATATGCAGGTCGCCGGTCGCGCGCACGTCGAGGTCGATCATGCCGTGGCGGCTGATCTGGTGAAGCATGTGATCGAAGAAGCCGACGCCCGTTTCGGCGGCGAATACGCCATTGCCGTCGAGATCCAGCGTGACCTGGATATCGGTTTCTGCGGTCTGGCGTGCGATCGTTGCGCTGCGTGCCTTCATTGGCTGAATAGAGCCTTTCCATCACCCCGAGACGCGGAATAATACGCCCATTGATTGGGCAACGCGAACGCCGCGCCCCGAGGCTGTCGCCGTGCGCTGCTGCGTAGTCGGCTATGCCTGCAACCAGAAGGTCACCGGGCCATCGTTGCGCAACGAAACCTGCATGTCGGCGCCGAACACGCCCTGTTCGATAAGCCCGGGGTGGCGGGCGTTCAAGGCGTCCAGGAAGGTGTCGAACAACGTGCGAGCGCGCTCGGGCGGGCAGGCCGAGGAAAAACCGGGGCGGTTGCCGCGCCGGGTGTCGGCGGCGAGGGTGAACTGCGGTACCGCCAGCACTGCACGTCCGGTTTCGAGCGCGCCGTGATTCATGCGCCCGCGCTCGTCTGCAAATATGCGATAGCCGAGTACGCGTTCTGCCAGACGGGTGGCCTGGGCCGGGGTGTCGTCGGGTTGGGCGGCGACCAGGGCGAGTATGCCCGGGCCGATCGCCGCCACCGTGTTTTCGTCGATGTCGACCGCGGCGCGGGTCACGCGCTGAATGAGCGCGATCACGGTGTTTCGAAAAGCGCCGGCGGCGCTTCGCGATGCGCGCGCAGCAGCCGCTCGAACGGGCCCGGGTCGTGGATATGGGTGACGTCGCCGTCCATCGGGAAGTGATAGTCGATCAACCGCGAGGCCCAGAAGCGCAGCGCCGCGGCACGCAGCATGGCAGGCCAGGCGCCGTGCTCGGCGTCGGTGAGCGCGCGACGACGATGGTAGGCGCGGATGAATGCCTGCCAATGGCCGCTTCGATAATCCCCGTCGTCGTCGAAGGCCCAGTCGTTGCAGATTACCGCGAGATCGAACAGCAGGTAATCGTGGCAGGCGTAGTAGAAATCGATGACGCCGGAAACGCGATCGTCTTCGAACAGCACGTTGTCGCGAAACATGTCGGCATGAATGACGGCTTCGGGCAGGCCGCGATAGGTGGTACGCGCGCGCTCGCGCTGGAAGGCGATCTCGTCGTCGAGAAGGGCTGCGGTGTCTGCGTCGAGCCGCTCGGCCAGCCGATCGCGCGCCTGGGCGATCCAGGCCAGATCGCGAGGATTGGGCTGGGCCTCGCCGAAAGAGCGCACTGCGCGGTGCATTTCCGCGACCACGCCGCCCAGCGATGCGCACTGGCCGGTGCTCGGCGTTTCGATACTCGCGCCGGCGAGCCGATACACCAGCGCGGCCGGGCGATTCTGTACACGGCTAAGAAAGCCGCCGTCGTTGCGGGCCACCGGATGGGCGCCGGGCACCCCGTGCCCGGCCAGGTGATCCATCAGCTGCATGAAAAACGGCAGCGAGCCGTTATCCATCTGTTCGAACAGCGTCAGCACCCAGCGGCCGGTAGAGGTATCGACAAAATAGTTGGTGTTGGTGATCCCGGCTGTAATACCGCGAAAATCCTCCAGTTCGCCGATCGAATAGTCGGCCAGCAGCCTGCGTAGATCGTCTTCGGTTACGCGTGTATAGACCGACATCAGTTATCCGTGGCCTGTTGTTTGCGTGCACGCTTGGCGAAGACCTGCATTTCGCGGGCTGCCTGGTTGTCGCCCCGGGCCTCGGCCACGGTGATTCCGTGTTCGAGCACGTCCAGGCCGGCGGTGATATCGCCGGCTTCGACCAGCGCCCGGCCGTAGAGCTTCCAGGCCGCGGAATAGTCCGGGTCGTGGGCCACCGCTTCGGCCAGATGGGTGGCCGCTTCCGCGTAGTGGCCCTCCTTGTAGAGCAGTTCGCCTAGCGAAAAACGCAGCAAGGCGTTGTCTTCGCCGGCGGCAAGCATCTTTTCGAGTTGGTCTTTCATCGCCATGACGCCCAGTGTACCGATACAGGCTGGGTTATCGGCGCCAGAAGGCCGGCGTGAGGATCACCAGCAGGGTGAAGATCTCCAGACGGCCGAGCAGCATGGCCATGCACAACACCCATTTGGCCAGGCCCGGCAGGCCGGCCATGTTGGACGAAACTTCCCCAAGGCCCGGGCCCAGGTTGTTGATCGAGGCGGCCACCGCCGAAAAAGCGGTGAGTTCGCTCAGGCCGGTGGACAGCAGGATGAGAAACATCGCCACGAACACGGTGATATAGACCGCAAAAAAGCCCCAGACCGCCTGAATCACGCGGTCGGGAATGACCTTGCCGCCCATCTTGATCGGGATTTCCGCGTTGGGATGGACCAGGCGACTGATCTCGCGTGAGCCCTGCTTGGCCAGGAGAATGAAGCGGACCACCTTCATGCCGCCGGTGGTCGAGCCTGCGCAGCCGCCCACGAAGCTGCCCAGCAGCAAGAACATCGGCAGAAAGCTCGGCCACAGCGAATAGTCGGTGGTGGTGAAACCGGTGGTGGTGCCGATTGACACCACCTGGAACATCGCCTTGATGAACGCGTTGGGCAGCGACACATAGGTGCCGGCAATCAGCAGCACGGCACAGCCAAGCAGGGTTGCGCCGACGACCATGATCAAGAAGGTGCGGGTTTCCGAGTCGCGCCAGTAGGTCATCGGGTTGGCGCTGCGCCAGACCGCGAAATGCATGCCGAAGCTGATCGAGCCCACGATCATGGCGATAATCGCGGCCAACTCGATGATGGCATCGTCGTGGTGGCCCAGTGACAGGTCGTGGTTGGAAAAACCGCCGGTCGCGATGGCCGAAAAGGCGTGGCTGACCGAGTCAAAGACGCTCATGCCCGCAATCCAGAATACGAGCGCACAGACGCCGGTCAGCGACAGGTAGAGGTACCACAACGCCTTGGCGGTTTCGCGAATACGCGGTGTGAGCTTGGAATCCTTGACCGGGCCGGGTGTTTCCGCTCGATAGAGCTGCATACCACCCACGCCGAGCATGGGCAGCACGGCCACGGCCAGCACGATGATGCCCATACCCCCCATCCAGTGCAGAAGCTGGCGCCAGAACAGAATGGCGTGGGGCAGGGTATCCAGGCCCACGAGCACGGTGGCCCCGGTCGTGGTCAGGCCGGAGACGGCTTCGAACACGGCGTCCGTTACGCCGATATCCGGGCGTTCGGCCAGATACAGCGGCACCGCGCCGAACAGGCTCAGCACCAGCCAGAACAGCACTACCACCAGAAAGCCGTCGCGGATCTTGAGTTCGCGGCGCACGTGGCGCACGGGCAACCAAGCGACAAGGCCCGTGAGCAGGGTGATGACGAAGCCGATGGCGAACGCGTCGGCTTCGCCGTCGCCGTAGGCCAGACCCATGATCATCGGCACGAGCATGCTCGTGGAAAAGATCATCAGCAGGATACCGAGCA
The DNA here is from genome assembly GCF_964012375.1 of uncultured Salinisphaera sp. Lineage (NCBI taxonomy): Bacteria > Pseudomonadati > Pseudomonadota > Gammaproteobacteria > Salinisphaerales > Salinisphaeraceae > Salinisphaera > uncultured Salinisphaera sp. Next base: position 4,188 of record NZ_CAXGSH010000060.1, on the reverse strand, counting down.
CCCGCTGGACGACCGCGAAGTAGTAGTTCAGCGACAGTTTCATACGGCGGAAGGCGGGGTCGAAACCGGCACGATGGGCGAAAGCAACGCCGCGCTACACATACGACACGCCGACCTGGAAGAGCTTTTCCACGTCCGCGGTATGCTTCTTTTCGATGATGAACAACATCACGTGGTCGCCGGACTCGATCACCGTATCGTGGTGGGCGATGAGCACATCGTCGCCGCGTGCGATCGCGCCGATGGTCGTGCCCGGCGGCAGCTTGATCTCGTCGATACGCCGGCCCACCACGCGCGAGTTGGAACGCTCGCCGTGGGCGATGGCCTCGATCGCCTCGGCGGCGCCGCGACGCAGGGTATGCACGCGTACCACGTCGCCGCGGCGCACATGGGCGAGCAGCGCGGAAATGGTGGATTGCTTGGGCGAGATCGCAATGTCGATCTGCGTGCCCGAGGACTCGATGAGGTCCACATAGGCCAGCCGATTGATCAGCGACATCGCCTTGCGCGCGCCCAGACGCTTGGCCAGCATCGCCGAGAGGATGTTGGCTTCGTCGTCGTTGGTGATCGCACAGAACACATCGACCGATTCGATGTTCTCCTCGACCAGCAACGATTCGTTGGCGGCATCGCCCTTGAGCACGATGGAGCGGTTGACCTTCTCCGACAGCCAGGCAGCGCGCGTGGGGTTGTTCTCGATGATCTTGACCTGGCAATGGTTCTCCAGCGCCAGGGCCAGCCGCAGACCGATATTGCCGCCGCCTGCGATCATCACCCGCTTGACCGGGCGGTCGATCTTGCGCAGTTCGCCGATCACCTTCTTGATGTTGCGACGCGCGGCCACGAAAAAGACCTCGTCGTCGGCTTCGATCACGGTGTCGCCTTCCGGGATCATCGGCTTGCCGCGCCGATAGATGGCCACCACGCGCGTATCCGCCTCGGGCAGATGCTCGCGCAGCGCACGCAGCTCCTTGCCCACCAATGGCCCGCCGTAATAGGCCTTTACGCCCACCACCTGGACCTGGCCGTCGGCGAAATCCACCACCTGCAGCGCGCCCGGGTACTGAACCAGGCGCTTGATATGTTCGGTAACCAGCTGTTCCGGGCTGATGCTCATATCGATCGGGATCGCGTCCTGATGGAACAGCCGATCCTCGATCAGGTACTCCGCGGCACGGATGCGCGCGATCTTGGTCGGGGTATGAAAGAGCGTGTACGCGATCTGGCAGGCCACCATGTTGACTTCGTCGGCGGCGGTGACCGCGATGATCATGTCGGCATCGTTGGCGCCGGCGCTGCGCAGGATGTCGGGATGCGCGGCATAGCCGTGCACGGCGCGAATATCGAGCCGGTCCTGAAGCGGACGCAACAGGGCTTCGTCGGTATCGACGACGGTTACGTCATTGGATTCGTGGGCAAGGTTTTCTGCCAGCGTTGCGCCGACCTCGCCTGCCCCCAGAATGATGATCTTCATGCGCGGTAGTGTAGTCCATCCAAGCGGTGATCCTGCGAAAGCCTGCCAGAAACCACGCCTTGCGTGCGCGCACCGCATCCGGCGGCCGCGGCCGAAAGCCCGAGCGATCGCGCCAGGCGCCGGGTCTGCCTCCTGAATTTTTTTTGCTCTGGGTTTGCGATCGGCGAAAGCGTAGGATGGCGAGCTACAGTTTAGAGCATTGCAACCGTGATTCAGGACAACACAACCTTAGACCCCGCGGATGATCGATCGGCCGACTGGCTCGACCAGGTCGCCTGGAACGAGCAGGGCCTCGTGCCGGCCATTACCCAGGCTTACGATACCCATCGCGTGCTCACATTGGCCTGGATGAATCGTGAATCGCTGGCAGCGACCCTCGAAAGCGGCTTTGCAACATATTGGTCACGTTCGCGTGCCAAGCTCTGGCGCAAGGGCGAGTCGTCGGGCAATCTTCAACGCATACGCGAGGTGCGGCTGGACTGCGATAACGACGCCTTGCTGCTGATCGTTGAACAGATCGGCGGCGTCGCCTGTCATACGGGGCGCGAATCCTGTTTTTTCCAGGTTTACGACAACGGCCGCTGGGTCACACGCGACCCGGTGCTCGTCGATCCCAGCGAAATGTACGGTCTGCATGAGTAATTCCGATATCTTGGCCCAGCTCGATACGGCTCTGGCCAAGCGCCGCAACGCCGATCCGGCCAGCAGCTATACGGCGTCGCTTTATGCAGGCGGTACAGCAGCCATCACGGCCAAGATCACCGAAGAGGCCGCCGAGGTTGTAGAAGCCGCCGCCGAGGCAGACGATGCGCATCTGGTGCATGAGGTGGCAGACCTGTGGTTCCACACCATGGTGCTGCTGCAGGCGCGTGGGCTGGACGCCGGCGCGGTTCAAACGGAACTGGCGCGTCGCTTCGGGGTGTCGGGCATTGAGGAAAAAGCAGGTCGCGGCCGTGCCGATACGTCGGCTAACTGATTGAAACGAGGTAGACATGATTGGTGGTATCAGCATTTGGCAGTTGCTTATTCTCCTGGTGATCGTGGTGCTGATATTCGGCACCAAGCGCCTGCGTAACCTGGGCGGCGACCTGGGCTCGGCGCTCAAGGATTTCCGGGGCGCGATGAAGGACAGCGAAGCCGACAAGGACGACGAAACGACCCAGGACGCACGCAAGCGTCCGGAAGACCCGCAGCTGGTCGACGATCTGGGCAAGACCAAACCCAATACCGGTCCGGTTGAAGAAGCGCAGCGTCGTAACGCGCAGAAAAACGAAACCGACGACACGCGGGACTGATCCAGCCGGACCCTCCCTATGTTCGATATCGGTTTCTGGGAACTGACCGTCATCGCGGTCATCGGCCTGATCGTGCTCGGCCCGGAGCGGCTGCCGGTGGTGGCCCGCACGCTGGGCACCTGGGTGGGGCGCGCGAAAGGCTATGTACGCGGTCTGACCAGCGAGCTCGAGCGCGAGGTCAACGTCGAGGATCTGCGTTCTGAAGTCCGCCGCACCCGCGAGCGGATCGAGGCGGGCACGCGCGATACCGTCGATTCCGTACGTAAAGTCGATCCGCGCGAGGCCAACCGTGCGCCGCGCCACACGCAGGCGCCCAAGGCGGACGCAACTCAGGCCGGCGACAGCGCCAATCCGGTCGCCGATGCGACTGGTGAGCCGACCGAGCCGACCGGGAAATCCGAGGCGGATACGCGCGCCAACGATAACGAACGCAACGCATGAGCGACGATCAACTAGGCGAAGAGCAACCGCTAATCGCGCATCTGCTGGAGCTGCGCACACGGCTGTTGCGCATTGTCATCGGCATCCTGCTGGTGTTCCTGCCGATGGCTTATTTCGCCCGTGACCTGTTCACGTTTCTTTCTGGGCCCTTGCTTGCGCACATGCCGGAAGGCAACAGCCTGATTGCAACCGGGGTGGCGGCGCCTTTTCTTGCCCCGTTCAAGCTGTCCATGCTGCTGGCCGTGGCGGTTTCGCTGCCCTGGACGCTGTATCAGGTCTGGATGTTTGTCGCCCCCGGTCTGTATGCCCAGGAGCGACGTCTGGTCACGCCGCTGCTTATTTCCAGCACCGGGCTGTTCTATCTAGGGATGGCGTTCGCCTACTACGTGGTCTTTCCCGTGGTGTTCGGCTTCTTCATCTCGGTGGCCCCGGCCGGGGTCGCGGTGATGACCGACATCTCGGCCTATCTCGACTTCGTGCTCGGCATGTTCCTCGCCTTCGGTATCGCCTTCGAGCTGCCGGTCGGCATCTTCCTGATCGTGTGGGCCGGCTTTGTCACGCCGCGACAACTGGCCAGCTATCGGGCCTATATCATCGTGGCGGCCTTTGCGGCGGGCATGCTGCTGACGCCCCCGGACGTAATTTCACAAACCCTGCTGGCAGTGCCGATCTACCTGTTGTACGAAATCGGTATCGTCATGGCGCGTTTGTTCGTGCCCGGCATGCGTGAAGTCGAGGCCCAGCAGGACGAGCAATCGGGCGGGCCCTAGGAAGTTCTGCATCACCTCGCGCGGATCGCGTTCGAGTCCTCACAGTCGGCGCGGCAGGGCGTCCAGGCGCATCACTCGCCTTATTGGCAGGTCAAGCCTGGCAACGCAGCCGCGACGTCTGTGAGGTCGAACCCCTTCGGGGCTGGGGCTTTGCGCGCTTGATCGGCGTCAGTGTTCGCTACCGTGCCGCTTGTTATTGGCTTGGGCA
>NZ_CAXGSH010000059.1:0-23833 GCF_964012375.1 uncultured Salinisphaera sp. | reverse complement strand
GGTCACGAAGGCGTCGTCGTTCGGCCGCGAGACGATGAACGGCCGCAGGTCGACATGGCGCGGCCGGGCGCGGCCTTCGACGAGCGTGGGCACGGTGGACAGGGCGAGCGTGGGCTGGGCGATGTAGTTGCGCGGGTTGCGCTGGATCAGATCCGCGAACTGCTTGCGTTCGGCCGCGCTCGACCGCGGGCCGATGAGCATGCCATAACCGCCGGATTCGTTGGCCGGCTTGACCACCAGAGAGTCGAGATTCGCAAGCACGTGCTCGCGATGGCTGTCGTTCATGCACAGCCACGAAGGCACGTTCGCCAGCTTTGCATCCTGGTCGAGGTAATAGCGGATGATCTGTGGCACGAAGGCATAGACCACCTTGTCGTCGGCCACGCCTGCCCCCGGGGCGTTGGCGATTGCGACCTTGCCGGCCCGCCAGGCACGCATCAGCCCCGGCGTGCCGAGCAGGGAGTCGGCCCGGAAAACCTCGGGGTCGATGAAGGCGTCGTCCACGCGGCGATAGATCACGTCCACGCGCTGCGGGCCGTCGATCTTGCGCGCATACACGCAGTCGTCGTTGCCCACGAACAGGTCGCTGCCCTGAACCAGTTCGGCGCCCATCTGGCCGGCCAGCCAGACGTGCTCGAAGAAGGCGGAATTGAATACGCCAGGGGTCAGCACCACTACATTCGGCGTTACGTCCTGACGCGGAGACAGGGCATTGAGCGAATCCAGCAGCTCGCTGGCGTAATCATCCACCGGCAGGATGTGATGCTGGGCAAACAGTTCCGGAAACACGCGCTTGGAAACCAGCCGGTTCTCGACCATATAGGACACGCCCGAAGGCACCCGCAGGTTGTCCTCGAGCACATAGATATCGCCGGCGCCGTCGCGTACCAGGTCCGAGCCGCAGATATGCGCCCAGATATCGCCGGGCGGACGCATACCCACGCACTCGGGACGGAAATTGACCGACTGTGCGAGCACCTCGCGGGGGAACACGCCGTCGGCGACGATCCGCTGATCGGCATAGAGATCGGCGACGAACATGTTCAGCGCGGTCACGCGCTGCTGCAGGCCTTCGCGCACCCGATCCCATTCTTGCTTGGGGATCGTGCGCGGCAGGACGTCGAAAGGCCAGGCGCGGTCGATCATCCCCGCGTCGGAGTACACCGTAAACGTGATGCCCATCGACTTGATCGCCAGATCGGCGGCCGCGCGCCGGGTCTCCAGCTCGTCGCGGCCGAATTCGCCGAGATAGCGCACCAGCGCCTCGGCGGCGTGCCGTGGTTGCCCGGTATCGTCAAAGGCTTCGTCGAAAAAGCCCGGGCTTCGATAATCACGCCACAAGTCATTCATGAGTAGATGCTTCCTATCGGCGAAACAACGCGCGCCACGTATTTCCATGCAAGACACAGACCGAAATGCTTAGCCTGTCGTCACGAGATAAGCCGTCGCATCGGCGGCCCGCGTCTTGCCTGACACGCCCGGCGCGGGCAATGCGATGTATATCCCGCGACGACAGGCCCTGAGGAATCTCTGCAAAACCTGTCGTGGTCGCGCAAAGCCCGGGCCTCGAAGGCGTTTGGCCTCGAAAGTGGTACGACCGCGTTGCCGAGCTTGATCTGCCCACAACGCAGATGCGGCGCTCGCACGCCGTGGCGCAACGCAGTTGAGGGCTCGAACGCGAGCCGCAAGAGGTTATGCAGAGATTCCTTAAACAGCGTGCTAGACTCCCCGGCTTGTTTTCGGGAGTTATTCGGGCATGGCGGATACAACAACCGCAGCCGGTGCCGGCGTCGTGTTCAAGGGTCGTATGATGACCCTCACGGTTCTTGAGATTCGCGAGACCGACAGTACACGTATTGCCGAACAGATTGACGCACAAATGGCGCGGGCGCCCGGTTTTTTCGAGCGTATGCCGGTATTGCTGTCGCTGCCGGAAAGCGTGCCCGATCTGGCCGCGTTGAGCGCCATCATTCGCGAGGCGGGCATGATTCCGGTCGGCGTGCTCGACCCCGGCCCGCAGGCGCGCGAGGCCGCGCAAGCGGCAGACATGGCCACCATGGACTCGCCAGCGCGCGGGGCGGCCAAGGCCGCCACCGAAGCCGAGCCGAGCGGTGAGTCAGCCGCAGAGCCGGCGGCCGACGCGCAGGACGCAGGCGAACCGGTGCGCCGCGAACAGCCGCCGCGCACGCCCACGCGGCTGGTGACCAAGCCGGTACGCTCGGGCCAGCAGATTTATGCACGCGGCGGCGATCTGGTGATTGCGACATCGGTATCGGAAGGCGCCGAAGTTCTGGCTGACGGGCATATTCATATTTACGGGGCGCTGCGCGGCCGTGCACTGGCCGGCGCGACCGGCGATACAGAAGCACGAATCTACTGTCGGCGCTTCGAACCGGATCTGATCGCCATCGCTGGCTGCTATAAAGTCGCCGATGCGATTGAAGAGGGTGTACGTTCCAGGGCCGTAGCGGTTCGCCTGGACAACGATAACTTGAGCATCGAATTGCAGGAGTAAAGAGTGGCAAAGATCATCGTCGTCACGTCCGGCAAGGGCGGGGTCGGCAAGACCACTACCGCCGCTTCTTTTGCGGCCGGCCTTGCCATGCGGGGAAACAAGACCGTGGTCATCGACTTCGATGTCGGTCTGCGCAACCTCGATCTGATCATGGGCTGCGAACGCCGGGTGGTGTTCGATTTCATCAACGTCATCAGCGGTGAGGCCAACCTCAAGCAGGCGCTGATCCGTGACAAGCGGCACGAGAATCTCTACATCCTGGCCGCGTCGCAGACGCGCGACAAGGATGCGCTGAATCAGGAAGGCGTCGAGCGCACGCTCAACAAGCTGGCCGAAGATTTCGACTACATCATCTGCGACTCGCCGGCCGGCATCGAAACCGGCGCGATCATGGCGATGTATTTTGCCGACGAAGCGCTGGTGGTGACCAACCCCGAAGTGTCGTCGGTGCGCGACTCGGACCGCGTGCTGGGCATGCTTTCGTCCAAGACCAAGCGGGCCAAGGAAGGCGGCGAGCCGGTCAAGGAGCATCTGGTGGTCACCCGCTATGCGGCCAGCCGCGTGGGCAAGGGCGAAATGCTTTCGCTGGACGATATCAACGATATTCTGGGTATTCCGCTGCTGGGCGTAATCCCGGAATCCGAGAAGGTGCTCAATGCATCGAACTCGGGCACGCCGGTGGCCATGGAAGACAACGCCGATGCCGGCCAGGCGTATCTGGACCTGGTCGCACGATTCCTGGGTGAAAATCGGCCGATGCGTTTCACCGAGGCCAAGAAGAAGTTTCTCGACCGGCTGATGGGGAGGTAACGGACCATGGGTTGGCTCGACGTATTTCGTAGCAACGACAAGAAGACCTCGGCACAAACCGCCAAGGAGCGCTTGCAGGTGGTTGTCGCACACCGACGCAGTGGCGGCGGCGATCATCCGGCGTATTTCCCGCAGTTGCAGCAGGATCTGCTGGCGGTTCTGCGCAAGTATGTTCAGGTGGGCGACGACGCGGTGCAGATGGAAATCGAGCGCGAGGGCGACCTCGAAGTCCTCGAACTCAATATCACACTGCCCGACGACGCCCGTCACTAGACCATAACGACAAACCAAAGCCGCCGGAGGAGCCGCATGCCCACGAAAGAGCAGGAGTTCGATTATATTATCGTGGGCGGCGGCTCTGCCGGCTGTGTTCTGGCCAATCGGCTCAGCGCCGATCCCGATGTCTCGGTGTGCATGCTCGAGGCCGGGCCGGCGGACTGGAACCCGCTGATTCATATCCCTATTGGCATCATCGGCCTGATGTGGTCGAAGATGTTCAACTGGGCCTATTACACCGCGCCCCAGAAGCACATGAATTCGCGCGAGATGTTCTGGCCGCGCGGCAAGACGCTGGGCGGTTCCAGTTCGATCAACGCACAGTGCTATACCCGCGGCAACGCTTGGGATTACGACCACTGGGCAGAGCTGGGGAACCGTGGCTGGGGCTTCGATGAGATGCTCGGTTATTTTCGCCGTTCGGAGAAATTCGAGGCCGGCGCGAGCGAGTATCACGGCAGCGACGGCACTTATTGTGTAAGCGCGCCGCGCCACGTCAATCCGCTCAATCATGCCTTCATCGAAGCCGCCCAGGCCTGTGGTCTGCCGCGCAACGACGATTTCGGCGGCGCGACCGAAGAAGGGGTGGGTCTCTACAGCGTGGCCCAGAACAACGGGCGTCGTTGCAGTAACGCCGACGCGTTCTTGCACCCGGTCGCCGATCGCAAGAACCTTACGGTGATCACGCGGGCGCGGGCGAAGAAGATCCTGCTCGAAGGCAAGCGCGCGGTCGGCGTGACATACAAAAAGGGCTGGTTCGGCGGCGATCGTTCGCTGCGGGCGAAGCAGGAAGTATTGCTCTGCGGCGGTGCGATCAATTCGCCGCAGCTGTTGCTGCTTTCGGGTATCGGCCCGAAGTCCGAAATCGAACCGCACGGGATTCCGCTGGCTCACGAGCTCAAGGGCGTGGGCCGGAATCTGCAGGATCATCTCGACGTCAGCATTATCGATATCGAGAAAACGAAACTCAGCCTGCGCCTCGGGCCGAAGTTCCTCTTGGTCGATGGGCCTGTCGCGGTTTATCAGTACTTCGTACACGGCCGTGGCCAGCTGGCGAGCAACGTAGCAGAGTCCGGCGGCTTCGCGCGCAGCGACGACAGCCAAGAGCGCGCGGATCTGCAGCTGCACTTCATCGCCACTATCGAGCAGGATCACGGCCACAATCTCTGGAACACGATCAAGCACTACGGCTATACGCTTCGGGTGTGCGACCTGCGGCCGAAGTCGCGTGGCCATATCGGCCTGAAAAGCGCCGACCCCATGGATGATGCGTTGATCGATCCCAACTATCTCGATCATCCGGACGATCTCGCCCAGTTGGTCAAAGCAGTCAGGCTCGGCCGGCGGATCATGCGCGCCGAGCCTCTGGGTAGCCACCGCGATCGCGAGCTCGAACCGGGCGAAAAGGTCGACGACGATGCCGAGATCGAGGCGTTCGTACGTGATCGCGCCGAAACGATCTACCACCCGGTGGGCACCTGCAAGATGGGGCACGACGATGAAGCGGTCGTGGATGATCGCCTGCGGGTACACGGCATGCAGGGACTGCGCGTGGTCGATGCCTCGATCATGCCCACTCTGGTTGGCGGCAACACGAATGCGCCCACGACCGCGATCGCGGAAAAAGCCGCCGATATGATCCGCGAGGATCGCCTCACGGCCTGAGCACGGCGGCCCTGATTGGCCCGGGTTCGGCTTGGCGTCGACCCGCGCTGGGGCGTGGGGCGGCCGATTACGTCACGGTTTGGTGGGTGCTGACACGATACTATTGATCGGGCACTAACCCAGCCGGCCGCGTGGCTGTTTTCAACGCATCGAAAAACAAACGCCGGCACCTGTCCGTCGTTTGTTCCAATGGTTTCACGGCCGTTGGCTGTGGCGCGCGTGCTTTCGCACACGAGCGCTACCAATCAGGAAAAGTCATCGATTTTGTTACCGGATCGATAAAATAGTCCGGTACCCGAAGAGTTGGCTTGCCCGGTTGTATTCGACGGTTTCGCGTTCACGCGCTGCGGCGGGCATGTCTACATACGCGAGCGTCTTACCCGGACAGGCATCTATCGATGGGCCGGGAGCGTGGCGCGTCGTTGCCACTGGCGTTGCCGGTGTCGCGACAAAAAAAGGCCGCCGGCGCGTAACGCACGGCAGCCTGATCGACAGCGGGGCCGCCGGCACGCGGCAGCCCGAGTATCTTAACGGTCGCGCAAGTCCTTGCGCAGGATCTTGCCGACGTTCGATTTCGGCAGCTCGTCGATGAACGCAACCTGTTTGGGGACCTTGTAGCCGGTCAGCTCCTTGCGACAGAACTCGATGAGTTCGTTCTCGGTCAGGCTGTCGTCCTTCTTGACCACGAAGACCTTCACGGCCTCGCCGGTCTTTTCGTTTTCCACGCCGATGCAGGCGGCTTCCAGCACCTTGGGGTGCTGGGCCACGACGTCTTCGATCTCGTTGGGATAAACGTTGAAGCCGGACACCAGAATCATGTCCTTCTTGCGATCGACGATATAGAAAAAGCCCTGCTCGTCGTAATTGGCCACGTCGCCGGTACGCAGGTGTTCGCCGAAGAAGGTCTTTTCGTTCTCCTCCGGCTTGTTCCAGTAGCCGGCCATGACCTGCGGGCCTTTTACACACAGCTCGCCCGGCTCGCCGGCGCCCACTTCGTTACCGTCGTCGTCGCGAATCGAGACTTCGGTGGAGGGCACGGGCAGGCCGATGGAGCCGTTGTAGTCGTCCAGATCCAGCGGATTGATACACACCGCAGGCGAGGCTTCGGTCAGCCCGTAGGCCTCGATGAGCGGAATGCCGGTGATCTTCTTCCACTTTTCGGCCACCGCGCGCTGTACGGCGGCACCGCCGCCCAGCGTGATCTTGAGCTTGGAAAAGTCGAGCTTGGCGAAACCGTCGTCGTTGACCAGAGCGTTGAACAGGGTGTTCACGCCGGTAAAGGCGGTCGGGCTGTGTTTTTCGAATTCCTTGACCAGCGCCGGGATATCGCGCGGGTTGGTAATCAGCACGTTCTTGCCGCCCTGCTGAAAGAACACCAGGCAGTTCGCCATCAGCGCGAACACATGGTAGAGCGGCAGCGGCGTGATGATCACTTCCTTGCCCGGATCGGTCCAAGGGTCGAGCCAGGTCTGTGCCTGGGCGATATTGGCGACCATGTTTCGATGCAGCAGCACGGCGCCCTTGGCCAGGCCAGTGGTGCCGCCGGTGTACTGCAGGAACGCGATATCGTCGGGTTTGACGCTGGCGGGCTTGAACGTTTGCTTGGCGCCCTTGCCGAGGGTGTCGTTGAACTTGATCGCGCCCGGCAGCTTGAAGCTGGGCACCATGCGTTTGACGCGTTTGACCACGAAGTTGACGATCGCGCCCTTCACGGTAGGCAGGCAGTCGCCAATCTGCGTGGTGATGACCGCCTCCAACGGCACCTTGTCGACCACTTGCTCTAGCGTGGCGGCAAAGTTCTCGACGATCACGATAGCGCGCGCGCCGGAGTCCGACAGTTGGTGCTCGAGTTCACGCGCCGTATAGAGCGGGTTGACGTTGACCGCCACCATGCCCGCGCGCAGGATGCCGAACAGCGCGATCGGGTACTGCAGGAGGTTGGGCATCATGATCGCGACGCGATCGCCCTTGGAAAAACCGAGCTCGTTCTGCAGATAGGCCGCGAAATCGCGGCTGCGGGACTCGACGTCCGCATAGGTGAGCTCGCAGTCCATGTTGCTGAAGGCAACGGCGGAGTTGAACTCGCGACAGCCTTCTTCGATCAGGTCAACCAGGGTTTGGCTCGATTCGACGTCGATCTCCGCGGCAACGCCTTCCGGGTAGCGGTCCAGCCAGATTTTATTCACGAATTCTCCTCATGGAACGGCAATATTCATCGGCGCGCGCTAGCACGCGGATGGAATCTAAGGTATCGCAGTCGCGCCGCGAATGCATTGCCGAATGCATTATCGCGGCGCGATCGCTGCGTTTTTACTGCTTTTAACGCAATTCCTTGCGCAGTATCTTGCCGACGTTGGACTTGGGCACTTCGTCGATGAACTCGTAGTGCTTGGGTACCTTGTAGGCGGTCAGGTTCTCACGGCAGTACTCGCGTACCGAGTCCAGGCTCAGGTCGGCCCGCTTTTTCACCACGAACAGTTTCACGGCTTCGCCGGATTTCTCGTCGGGGACGCCGACGGCGGCCGCTTCCAGAATATCCGGGTGGCCGGCCACCACATCCTCGATCTCGTTGGGATAGACGTTGAAGCCCGACACCAGAATCATGTCTTTCTTGCGGTCGACGATATAGAACCGGCCCTGGTTGTCCTGGCGAGCAATATCCCCGGTTCTGAAGAAGCCGTCGTCGGTGAATGCTTCCGCGTTGACGTCGTCCTTGCGCCAGTAGCCGGCCATGACCTGCGGGCCGCGCACGCAGAGTTCGCCGGGTTCGCCCACGTCCAGGCTGCGCCCGTCGTCGTCGCGGATATCGACCTCGGTCGAGGGCAGGGGCAGCCCGATGGAGTGATTGAACTCGCGGATGTCCAGGGGGTTGCAGGTGACCACCGGCGAGGTTTCAGACAGTCCGTAGCCTTCGATGATGGGCTTGCCGGTCACCTGTGCCCAGCGCTGAGCCACCGGTTCCTGCGTGGCCATGCCGCCGGACATGGAGAACTTCAGGGTGGAAAAATCCAGGTCCGCGAAGCCCTCGGTATTGAGCAGGCCGTTGTAGAGCGTGTTCACCCCGGTGATCGCCGTGAACGGGTACTGCTTGAGCGTCTTCACGAAGCCGGGCATGTCGCGCGGGTTGGTGATCAGCACGTTCTGCCCGCCCACGGAGAAATACACCAGCGTGTTCACCGTGAGCGCGAAGATGTGATACATCGGCAGGGCGGTGATGATGAGCTCGCCGTCGTCGCTCATTTCCGGCTTGAACCATTCCTGGCACTGCAACACGTTGGCCACCACGTTGGCGTGGCTGAGCATGGCGCCCTTGGCCGGGCCGGTGGTGCCGCCGGTGTACTGCAAGAAAGCCAGGTCGTCGCCGCCCAGTTCCACCGGCTCGAACTGCTGCGACTGTCCGGCGCTGAGAGCCGTATTGAAGTCGGTGGCGCCGGGCAGGTTCCAGTCGGGCACCATCTTCTTCACGCGCTTGACCACGAAGTTGGTCAGGGCGCGTTTTATCGGCGAGAGCATATCGCCGAGCTGGGTGGTGATGACGGTTTCGACCGGCACCTCGTCGTAGATCTTTTCCAGCGTCGCGGCGAAATTCTCCATCACCACGAGGGTGCGTACCTCGGCGTCCTTGAGCTGGTGCTCGAGCTCGCGCGCGGTGTAGAGCGGGTTGATGTTGACCACCACGAGGCCGGCGCGCAGCGCGCCGAACAGGGCGGTGGCGTACTGCAGGCAGTTGGGCATCATGATGGCGATACGCTCGCCGCGCCGCATGCCCAGCGTCTGCTGCAGATAGGCGGCAAAAGCCCGGGACTTGGCCTCCATAGCCGTATAGGTCAGCGTTTGACCCATGTTGGAAAAGGCGGCGCGGTCGCCGTACTGCCTGCAGCTATGCTCGATGATGTGGGCCAGCGAATCGAATGCGCTGGCGTCAATATCCTGCTTGACCCCGATCGGATAGTTTTCGAACCAGTTCTTGTCCATATGCCCTCCCTCTGGCGTCTGGTATGGCCGGCGTCTTGATTAGACCGCCGGCTGCCTCCCCCTGTGTTCTGTCGCTTCGCGACCGGGTGCGCGCATGCTGGCACGCACCAGGTCCCGCAGCGACAGTTGTTCGAACACCTGTGTTCTAGCCTCAAGACTACGCGAAATCCAGCCCTCTACCTCACGATGCAGTCGGTCGTCGCGTGGCGTGGGCGCCGCATTCACATCGCCGCTGCGTGCCGCAGCCAGAATATCGTCGACCTTGAGCGACTCGATATCCTGGCGTGGCAGCAGCGTGATCGTGGTGTCCCCGCTTTCGATGAGCATGTTGGCTGCCACCAACTGGTCGACGATCGAATAGATATGATCGGGGGCCACGCGCAGATACCGTGCGAGCCGCGCGATTTGCCACGGCGGATTGGCATGCATGAAGTTGTAGCCGATCAGGCCCATCAATAAAAGCGCGATGCGCTCTCGGTCGGCGCCGCCCAGGCGCGGCGGGTAGGGCTCGCGGGTAAGCTGTTCCGGATGCTGGAGCAGAAACGCCACGCGACAGCCCAGCATCATGATCAGCCACGACACGTACAGCCAGACCAGCAACAGGATCAGGATCGCGAAGCTCGAGTAAATGGCGTTGTAGTTGCTGGAGTTGGAGGCGAACACGGCAAAGCCCAGGCTGGCGCTCTGCCAGAGTACGCCCGCAAATACGCCGCCGCCGATGGCCGGCAGCCAATGCACCTTGGTATTGGGCATGAACGTATAGAGCAGCGTGAAGCCGATGCTGTAGAGCACGTAGGGCACCATCCGACCGGCGACATAAAGCGACGTGCCGAAAGGTTCGATCGTGCTCAGATATTCGACGACCGTATTGCTGGTCAGCGAAGCGGTCATGCTGCTCGCGGCAAGCACCACGATCGGCCCCACGATGAGAATGCTCAGGTATTCGGTGAAACGACGCCCGAGCGAGCGCATCTTTCTGACCTGCCAGATGTAGTTGCAGCCGGACTCGACCTTCTGGATGAGCGAGACCACCGAATACATCAGCAGCACCACGCCGATGGCGCCGAGCACGCCGACCTGCACGTTTTCGACGAAGCCGACGACCTTGTCGATGATTTCGTCGGCCTGGCTCCCGAGCGGGGCCAGGAAACGATGCAGCACCGGGCGCAGCGCGTTGTCCACCCCAAAAGCCTTGAGCATGGAAAAGGCCAGCGCGAGCAGGGGCACCAGCGACAGCAGGGTGGTATAGACCAGCCCCATGGCCCGCAGCGTGATTTCACCGTTCTGGAAGTCGCGCACCAGGATCTGGACGATGCGCACGGCGGTCACGCCCCAGCGTTTCGGCGCAGCCAACTCATCGAGCTCGGGCTGCCATATGGCCTCGTTGAAGCGGTTGCGAATCCGGGTCAGCATAGGGCGAGTTGCCTTGGGTGGCGGTCCGTAGGCATTGTAACCCTCTCCAGCGCTCGCGCTCGCATCGGCCTGTGAGACGCCGTCGACGCTGCGGCGTGAAGCGGCATGTGGCATACCGCGAACATGCTTTGGAGCCGTTTTCTTATGAACGCAACCGCTTTCGATACCGATATCACCCGTGCCAGCGATAGTTCGCCGCGGGCCCTGCGTGATCTCAACGGGGCGCAGGCGTTCGTCGGCTCGCGCTGGGGCGAAGCGCTGTCGTCCGGCGGCGAGCTGCTGCGGGTGCTGGCCTTGCATCCGATCGCACTTGCACGCGCACAGGCGTCGCTATCGCTGGAGATGACGCGTATCGCCGCCGGTCGATCGAAGCTGCGCCCGGCGCCGGACGATCGGCGTTTCACCCATGTCGCCTGGCAGGAGAACCCCGCGTTTCGGCGCCTGTTGCAGGGCTATCTGGCCTGGTCGAGCGCGCTGCTGGAGCTCGTCCACGGTCTGCGCATTGGTGCCGATCAACGTCGTCGTCTGCTGTTCGTGGCCGAGCATCTGGTGGCCGCCGGCGCACCAACCAATCTGTTTGCGACGCACCCGGGCTTCTACGACGCGGCCGCGCAGACGCGCGGGCTGTCCATCCTGCGCGGTATTCGACACCTGCTCGAAGATATTCGTACCAATCGCGGCCTGCCGCGCCAGGTCGACGCGAGCGCCTTTCGCGTCGGACGCAATATCGCCGCGACCGAAGGCGCCGTGGTGTTTCGCAACGAGATTTTCGAGCTGATCCAGTACAGCCCGCGTACCGCTCGGGTCGATGCCCAGCCCGTTTTGTTCTGCCCGCCGCAGATCAACAAGTACTACGTAATCGACCTGT
The DNA here is from genome assembly GCF_964012375.1 of uncultured Salinisphaera sp. Lineage (NCBI taxonomy): Bacteria > Pseudomonadati > Pseudomonadota > Gammaproteobacteria > Salinisphaerales > Salinisphaeraceae > Salinisphaera > uncultured Salinisphaera sp. The sequence continues at coordinate 12,311 of NZ_CAXGSH010000059.1, read as the reverse complement.
CGCCCGAAAAGAGCTTCGTGCGCCATGCGCTCGACTGCGGCCAGCAGATGTTCGCCATCTCCTGGCGCAACCCAACCGCCACCCAGAGCGACTGGGACCTGGCTGCCTACGTGCGGGCCACTGCCGAGGCGATCGATATCGTACGCGGCATCTGTGCCGAGCAGCCGGTCAAGCTCATGGGTGCCTGTGCCGGCGGCCTGACCGCGGCCGTGACGTTGGCCTGGCTGGCCGGACGCGGCGAGCAGGAGAAAGTGTCCTGCCTGTCGCTGTTCGTCACCATGCTCGATTCGCCGCGCGGCCGACGGCTGGCACGCGTGGCCGACGACGCGGCCGTGACCGCTGCGCTTGCGCGCTCACGCTTTACCGGTGTGCTCGACGGTGCCGATATGGCCCGCACCTTTGCCTGGCTACGCCCGAACGATCTCATCTGGCACTTCGTGGTCAATAACTATGTGCTCGGCAACGAGCCGCCGGCGTTCGACGTGCTCTACTGGAACAGCGATACCACGCGCCTGCCCGCTGCGCTGCATGCCGATCTGCTCATGATCTACCGGCGCAACCTGCTGCGTCGCGGCAGCGATTTTGCGATCGACGGTACAACGCTCGATATCGCGGCCATCGATCGCGATGTATTCGTGGTGGCCGGTGCGCGCGACCACATCACGCCCTGGCAGGCCTGCTACCGCTCGATGCAGATGTTTCGTACCAACATGCGTTTCGTGCTCGGTTCGGCCGGCCATGTCCAGTCGATACTATGTCCGCCGGACGACGACAGCATGCGGTTTTACGTCAACGACGATTACAGCCTCGACCCCGCGGCCTGGCGCCGCGGCGCGCGCGAACAGGCCGGTTCGTGGTGGCCGGCCTGGGTACGCTGGGCCGAATGCCATGGGGGAGCGCGCGTCGACGCGCCCACGGTCTACGGCAACGACACCCATGAGCCGATCGAGCCGGCCCCGGGGCGCTATGTCCGCCAGATCTGAGCCGGCGCATATCGAACATGTGGCGCTCGACGGCGAGCGCCTGCATACCGCGTTCGTTTCGGGGCGCGGCGTGCCCTTGCTGTTGTGCAACGATTTCGTAGCCAACCTCGACATACTCGACGAATTCGCGACCGCCCTGGGGCGGCCGGTGCTGCGTTTCGACCTGCCCGGCGTGGGCACCTCGGCGGAGGTGGTGCGCATGCGCCGCATGCCGGCACTGGCAGCACTGCTCGCGAAACTGCTCGATCACTACGGCCTGACCGAGCCCGTCGACGTCATGGGCATCGGCTGGGGCGGGCTGCTGGCGCAGCAGTTCGCACAGTCGCAGGGCGATCGGGTACGAAGACTCGTGCTGGCGGCGACGGCAAGCGGTCAGCTGATGTTTCCCGGCCGCCTGGCCAGTCTGGTTCGTCTGGCCCGCCCGGGTGCGCTTGGCCGGGTTGCGCCCGACGGGGAGCAGGCAAGAATCGTGTTCGGCGGACGCCGCAACGATGAATGCAGACAGATCGCGACCGCATTTCGCCGTGCCACTGCGCCGACGCGGCGCGGTTATGCCGCGCAGATATATGCGCTGACCGGCTTCAGTAGCCTCACCTGGCTGCATCGCTTGAACATACCGACCCTCGTGCTCGCCGGGGACGACGATTCCATCGTGCCCACGGTCAACGCGCGGGTACTGGCTTTATTGTTGCCACAGGCACGCCTGGAGATCATTCGCGGCGGTGGCCACTGGTTCGTGCTCGAACGCACGGAAGACGTGGTTCGCATGCTCGACGAGTTTCTCGAGGCTAAGGTTGCGATCAGCGCCGCCGATCAAAATAGTACGTTTTGAATTACGACATGCCTCTGCAATTTTTGTTGCGCTGCGGCAAAAGTCGTAGAATCGAGCGCGTCGCTTCGCGACATGTTATTCGCGCTTTCGAGGGGGCATCATGAGCGCAGTGGCCGCTGATAAAAACTCGCCCCGTCGCAGTCTACCGCCCAATTTGAGCGTCCTGCGCCGGCGCACGCGCATGCAGGTCGAGTCGATCGACGTCGACGGGGTCGAGCTGCGCGTGGGCGTACGCCGAGGTCGCGGCCGGCCGATGCTGGTATTCAACGGTATCGGCGCCAATCTCGACATGACGTTACCGCTGGTCAACGCGCTCGACGATGTGGAAGTCATCGTATTCGACGTGCCCGGTGCCGGTGATTCCCCGGCGTTGACCGTGCCGCACCGGTTTCGCTGGCTGGCGCGTCTGTCCGCCCGGCTGCTCGACCGGCTAGGCTACGACTCGCCGATCAATATCGCCGGGGTCTCCTGGGGTGGGGCGCTGGCGCAGCAGTTCGCGCTGGACTTCCCCGAGCGCACCAACCGGCTGATTCTGGCGGCCACATCGCCCGGCATGCTGGCGTTGCCCGCGCGCTCGAACGTGCTCAAGCGCCTGACCAACGCCCGCCGCTTCCAAAAGAACGAAAATCTGGCCCAGCTCGCGCCCACGCTCTATGGCGGATTGATGCGGCGTCGCCCGGAACTGCTGGAACGCAACGGCCACTTTTCGCCCGATCCCTCGACGCGCGGTTACCTCAATCAGCTGATCGCCGGCCTGGGGTGGACCAGCGTGCATCGCCTGCATCGGCTGCGCTGCCCGACGCTGATCATGGGCGGTGACGACGACCCGGTCATGCCGCTGGTCAATATCCGATTGCTCTACTGGCTCATCCCCAAGTCCTATCTGCACATCGTGCGCGGCGGCGGGCATTTGTTTCTGCTGGTGCGCGCGAACGAAAGCGCGGCCGTGATCAAGCGCTTCATCAACGAGCGCCGCTATGACGGCAGCGATGGCCAGGACTACTTCGCCGCCCAGAACCTGCCGCCGGACGGCACCCTCAAGCCGCTGAGCGCGACCCGGACACTGCCCGACGCTGAGCCCTGATCGCGGCCATCGACTGGCGATGGCTTATCGCCAGATAGCTGGCCTCGGCCAGACTGCGGCGATCGTAGCCGCGCGGGTCGATCGGGGCACACAGGCGCACCTGGGCACGCATATCGTGGACCCGGAACAGATCCTTGAAATGCGGGCCAAGCGCCGCCTCGTCCACCCACGGCGCGAGCGCGTGGTGCATATCCGCCGGCGTGGTGTCGTCGCAGTAGCGCAGCGCCACCGGCAGCACCGGGTATTCGCCCTCGATGGCGGCCGCGAACAGGCGCGCATGAAAACGACGCGGCATCGGGTCGGCCGTGGTGGTGCCTTCGGGGAAGAACAGAACCGAGCGGCCGGCATCGAGTACAGAACGGATCTTTTCCGAGGTTTCGGAGGTCTTGCCCGCGCCGCGGCTTAGAAACAGGGTGCCGGCTGCACGGGCGAACGCGCCCACGAGCGGCCAGCCGCCGATCTCGGCCTTGGATACGAACGAGGCATTGAATGCGTGGCCGAGTACGATGATATCCAGCCACGAGCAGTGATTGGCCACGATCAGCACCGGTCCGGCGGGCAGCTCGCCGTCGATTTCCAGGCCTACGTGTAATACGCGCAGCATGCGGCCGTGCCACCAGCGCACCAGTTTCCAGGAGCGTTTGCCAATCAACGGCACGCAGGGCAGCAACACGATGCCCAGCAGCAGCAAGCCGATCAGGCGCGCTGCCTTGAGACACATGCCGAAGCGTCCCATCAGCGGACGCGGGGCAGCAGAAAATGAAGAGTCAGCCATATCGCGGGCACAAGTTAGCCGCTTGGCCGGGTGTCGGCAAGTGCGCGGTCGGGAAAGCGATTTTTTAACAATCCTGTTCGCTATCCACGGCCGTGCGGCCGCGGCGATGTCGCCGCCGAGAGCTCAAAGAGCGTTCCGCCGGGCGCTCGGCTCTCAGTCCTGGGGCAGGGGCGGGATATTTTCGTAGATCGGGCGGAAGCGATTGACGATAGTGCAAAAAAGCCGCGCCGTTTGCTCGGTGTCGTAGCGCGCCGAATGCGCGGCGTCGTTATCCCAGCTCATGCCGGCCGCGGTCGCCGCGCGTCGCAGCACGGTCTGGCCCAGCGCAACGCCGGCGAGCGTGGCCGTGTCGAAACAGGAAAAGGGATGGAACGGGCTGCGCTTGATGCCGGTGCGGGCGATGGCCGCATTCAGAAAGCCCAGATCGAAATGCGCGTTGTGGCCGACCAGCACGGCGCGTTTGCAGCCTGCTTCCTTGACCATGGTGCGCACCACCCGGAATACGCGTGCCAGCGCTTCACGCTCGGGTAGCGCGGGGCGCAGCGGATGGTGCGGATCGATACCGTTGACCTCGAGTGACGCTGGCTCGATGTTGGCGCCCTCGAAAGGCTCGACGTGATACGACACCGATTCGCGCAATTCGAGTTCGCCGTCGGCATTGAAGTCGACCGTGACTGCGGCGATTTCGAGCAGGGCATCGGTGGCATTGTTGAAGCCGCCCGTTTCCACGTCGACGACGACCGGCAAAAAGCCGCGAAAGCGTTGCGCCATCATCGGCAGCGCGGATTCGGAAGATTGGATATCTGTCATGGCGCGATAGTAGGCCCTGTTGACGTTTCATGCGAGTCCGCGCGCAGCATGTTCACCCGGCAGGGCCAGAGATATGGCGTGCCGCCCGGGCATTGCGCGCCGGCGCGCTGCAACAGCGGTTGTCGCAAAATAATCCCCGCTGCCTCGGGTTGGGCCGCAGATCGCGCCCTGCGGCGCCGGTATGAGAGCGCAAACGGCAATTCCTGCCGGCCGGCAGCCGGAGCGATATCGCGGCGTCACGCCCTGCCTGCGCGCCCATGCGCCGATGGCTGTGGCGCTCGGCGTGCGTATAATGCGCGGCTTGCTACGCCATTCATTGCGAACAGCCAAACACCAAGCCTATGAGCGACGTCAATAAAGTAGTGCTGGCCTATTCCGGCGGCCTGGATACCTCGGTCATCCTGAAATGGCTTCAGGACGAGTACGACTGCGAAGTCGTGACCTTTACCGCCGATATCGGCCAGGGCGAAGAACTCGATGAGGTCCGCCCCAAGGCCGAGAAGCTCGGGGTGCGGGAAGTCTTCATCGACGATCTGCGCGAAGAGTTCGTGCGCGATTTCGTCTACCCGATGTTTCGGGCCAATGCGATCTACGAGGGCGAATACCTGCTTGGTACCTCGATCGCGCGGCCGCTGATCTCCAAGCGGCTGGTCGAGATCGCGCGTGAAACCGGCGCCGATGCGATCGCCCACGGCGCTACCGGCAAGGGCAACGATCAGGTGCGCTTCGAATTGTCGGCCTATGCTCTGATGCCGGGCATCAAGGTGATCGCGCCGTGGCGCGAGTGGGATTTGAATTCGCGGGAGAAGCTGCTCGCCTATGCCGAGGAAAACGGCATCGACATCCGCAAGAAGGCGGACGGGGGGTCGCCGTATTCCACCGACGCCAACGCGCTGCATATCTCCTACGAGGGCGGGGTGCTCGAAGACCCGTGGACGCCCGCCGAGGATTCCATGTGGGAATGGAGCGTGGCACCGGAAGAAGCGCCCGACGCGCCCCAGGAAATCGATCTCACCTACGAAAAAGGCGATATCGTGGCCATCGACGGCGAACGGTTGACGCCTTACCAGGTGCTCGCACGGCTCAACGAACTGGCGGGCGCTCATGGCATCGGCCGAATCGATATCGTGGAAAACCGCTATGTCGGCATGAAGTCACGGGGCTGCTACGAAACGCCCGGCGGCACGGTCATGCTGCGTGCGCACCGCGCGATCGAGTCGATTACGCTGGATCGCGAAGCGGCCCACCTCAAGGACGAGCTGATGCCGCGCTATGCCAAGCTCATCTACAACGGCTACTGGTTCTCGCCGGAGCGCGAGATGCTGCAGGCCGCGATCGACAGATCGCAGGCGCACGTCAACGGCACGGTGCGGGTGAAGCTCTACAAGGGCAGCGTATCCATCGTGGGCCGTGCCTCGGAAAGCGACAGCCTGTTCGACGAGGCGATCGCCACGTTCGAGGATGATCGCGGCGCCTACGATCAGAAGGATGCCGCCGGCTTCATTCGTCTGAACGCGCTGCGGCTGCGCCTGGGGCATCGCCAGCGATAAGAGCGGCGAACGCCGGCAATAAGAAACGCGTCGTTTTCAACGGCGCGTTTTTTTTGCCCGATCCGCGCAAGGGCGGTTACTTTTGGCCGTTATTTGTAGCTCGACAGGCCAGTACCGATTTCGCCTCGAGAGTTCGAGTCCGTAGAGCCGGGCTTGAAGGGCGATGGATGTGCGCCAGTAATGGTGCGTCTGGCCGGCGACGTCATGTATCGCGCCATGCGCTATCGGAGCACGGGCGCCGCTATTAGAATAGCGCGCGCCACACGGATGGATGCGGCTATCGCATCGGTTTTCACTACAAGAGCGCACCCCATGGGCCAGGTGGTCATCTCGCTGGCGGCGATGTTTGCCAGCCTTACCCTGTTCATTGCCGGCACGTCGCTGCTGACCACGGTCGTGGCCGTCGAGCTCGGCTCCGATCAGCTGTCCACGCTACAGATCGGCCTCATTCTGGGCTGTCACAGCGTTGGCTTCGTCATCGGTTCGCTGTTCGCGACGCGGCTCGTGCGGCGCGTGGGGCAGGTACGTTCGTTTGCGGCCTTTGCGGCCGTGGCCTGTTCGGCTTCGCTGATCCACCCGCTGTTTTTCGACGGCGCACTCTGGGCGGTATTGCGTGTGCTGGTCGGCTTCTGTGCGGCCGGGCTGATCATGGTGCTGGAAAGCTGGATTTCCGGGCGTGCCACGCACGCGATTCGCGGGGCGCTGCTGGGCATCTATCAGGTCGTGTTCTTCTTTGCCGCCGCGCTCGGCCAGTATCTGGTGTCGCTGGGTGAAACCGACGACTACCCGATCTATACCATCGTGGCCATTCTTATCGTGATGTCGCTGGTGCCCTTGGCGTTGACCCGCTCGGAAGCGCCGGCGCCGGATGCCGCTACCCGGCTGAGGTTTCGCCAGCTCTATGCGTTGTCGCCCAGTGGCCTGCTGGGCGGCATCGCCGGCGGCGCGCTGGTGGCCGGCTTCAGTACGCTCGCACCGGTGTATGCGAGCGATATCGGCATGAGTCTGTCGGAGGTTTCGCGCTACATGGCGTTCGCGGTGGTGGCCACCATGGTCGTGCAATGGCCGGTGGGCCGTTTGTCCGACCATTTTGATCGGCGTCTGACCATTGCCGTGGTCAGTTGTATTGCGACGGCGGCCGGTATCGTGGCCGCGGTCGCCGGCGCCACCGATATGCGGCTGCTCTATATCGCGACCGCGCCCTTGTTCGGCCTGGCGGCCTGTCTCTATCCGGTCAGCCTGTCGATGATCAACGACTATATGGACAGCGGCGACCCGATCGCGGCCAGCGCCGGGCTGCTGCTGGCCTATGGCGTGGGCACCTGTATCGGCCCGGTGGCGGGTGCACTGGCCATGCAGGCCCTGGGCCCGCCGGGGCTGTTCGTGTTTCTGGCCGGCGTTTTCGCGCTTTTTTCGCTGTTCGTATTCTGGCGTGGCTTTACCACGCCGTCGGTGGCGGTGGCCGAGCAGAGCCGTTTCGTGACCATCGTGGCGGCGAATACCAGTCCGGCGATTCTGGAACTCGATCCGCGTCACGACCTCTATATGGAGACGCCGCATGTATTCGACGAGTTGCATGCGACGCGTGACGCGACCGATGCGCCACCCGAGCCAAGCGGCGGCGAGTCGGCTGGAAACGCCGGTCGTCCGGGCGTTTGAGCCAGATAAAAGCGACTTTTTCTCTTGGGGCCTTTAGCGTAGGCTTGCGGTTTCCAGAATTGGACATGGATGATTTCAATGAAACGATATATGGCTTTGTTGGCGTGCCTGTTCGCGCTTACGGCATGCGGTAACCAGTCGGACGCCGATAACGCGTCGGCCGACGCAGGTGCCTCCAACGGTAACGACAGCGCCGCCAGCGCCGAGGGTGGCGATAGCGCCGCCAACAGCGACAAGGCCGGCGATTTCGACAGCGACAAGGCGCGTCGCAGCTATGCGCTGGGCATGGATATCGGCAATTCGCTCAAGGAGCTGCCGGTGGATATCCAGGTCGACGAGCTCTCCGAGGGCGTAAGCGACGTGGTCAGCGGCAAGGAAACGCGCCTGAGCCAGGACGAGCTCGATAGCGTTATGCAGAGCTTCGTCAAGGAGATGGAGGCCGCACAGCAGCAGAAGGCCAGCGAGCAGGCACAGAACAACCTCGAAAAGGGAAAGAAGTTCCTGGCCGAGAACAAGGACAAGGACGGAGTCAAGACCACCGATAGCGGTCTGCAGTACAAGGTGCTCGAAGAAGGGGACGGCCCCACGCCGAGCGCGGATGACAGCGTGACCGTGCACTACACGGGCAAGCTCATCGACGGCACGGTCTTCGATAGCTCGCGCGAACGCGGCGAGCCGGTGACCTTTCCGGTGGATGCGGTCATCCCCGGCTGGACCGAAGCGCTGCAGCTGATGAAGCAGGGCGCCAAGTACGAGCTCTATATTCCGGCCAAGCTCGCCTACGGCGAACGCGGCGCGGGCGCTCAGATCGGCCCGAACGAGACGCTGATCTTCGACGTCGAGCTGCTCAAGGTAGGCGGCGGCGAAGGCGACGATAGCGCGGGCAGCGGACAGGGCAAAGCCCAGCCCGACGCCAACGCCGACGCCGATACCAACTCGTAACGCGTGAGCGGGCGGCCTATCGGCCGCAGATAACGAAGCCGCCGGCAATCGTGCCGGCGGCTTTTTTTGTGCGTAGAACCACGCGGGATGGCGAATTGTTGGGGCCCGTTAACGCTAGCGCCAATCGTCGCGTTGCCTTCCAGAAATTCGCCCGGCAAGGCGCGAGCAGAGACGTTCGGTGAGCCCAATGCACGGTGCGCAACGCTGCATCGTGGATTTTTCGAACGCATCCCGTCGGGACGCGCCCATGCGTGATTATTAAGGTGCGCGACCCGGTATGGCAGCTCGCGCGTGTCGCAAAGCGACACCACGCGCAGCGCGCATTGTCTTGCACGGAAATGAGAGACGGGGCGGCGATTTCGCTCGCCGTAACAGGCCCTGGTCCGGGCCCGGAACGGCTGACTGCGTTCGTCGTTTTCCACGCCATCGAAAGACACGCCGGCGCATGTGCGTCGTTTTTTCAATGGCTTGATGGCCGGGTGAAAAGACGCCGCGGTGCAGAGCTTCCCTAGGAACGTTCGACGCGGCTATCGAAAAGGCGTTGCAGGTTGTTGCGCTCTAGCGCGGTGGGCCGCCGCCATAACAGTCCGTGGCGCGTGTGCCAGCGCACCGCCTGTACGAACATTGGCGTGGGTGCGGGCCCGTCGGTCGTATCGGGGGCCGTCAGTTCAATACGAAACACCGTGCCGGTATGAAAAAGCGCCGCCCGCAGGCGCTCGCGCGGATCGCAGGCGTGTTCGATCCGTTGATGCACTTCGTCGAAAGCCTGGTGCAAGCTGGAGCGCAGCACGGCGGCGGCCGGTGGACGCGCAGGGCCGCTCCAGCACAGCCATAGTCCGGCGATATCGGCATTCGACGCCTTCAGATCGTCGATGCCGACATCGAGGGCCCGCGTGAGCGCATCCACGAGTCGATCCCAGACCCGGCCGTTGCGTTCCCAGGCCTGGATGCGCCGCAGTCGCGACGCCGGTTTCGCGGATGCAAGCACGGCATCGCCGAGGGCCTGCTGGGTCAAGCCACGCTGTTCGCGCCAATGCCGAATGCGCCCTGGATCGAGGGATATACTCTTCTTCATCGCGACAATCGCGTTTAGTAGACGGGTCCGCCTTCCGTATCGAGGCTGCATTCAGCCAGCTCGTGGTGTTCGTTACAGCGAAGCTTCTTGAGCAGACGCTGCATGCGGTGGCTGTACCATTGCTCCTGCCAGAGCCGCTGGCGCACGTCCCGAAACATTTGCCGGTAGCGCTCGGCACGCTCGGGTTCGATAACCACCCAGCGGTCGTAGGGCAAACGCGCTTCGGCCTTTTCCAGACGCTCGATCATGCGCGAGGAGAGGGTATTGGCGACCCAGCTACGCGAGCGCGGCCCGAAATCCGGGTCAAAACGGTCCTGGTGCACGACGATCTGGCCGGACAGCATGCCGAGCACGAAGTTGGCAATACCACCATCGGGCGTAATGCCGTGCTCGAGCTCGAGCGGCTCGTAGGCGATGGCCGGCGCATAGGTCATATCGGCGCTGCCGTTGTTGAACAGCGGGCCGAGCGAGGCGATATCCGCAGGCACGGGGGACGCGCCGACCGCTTCCACCACGCGGCGCGAGGCGCGATCGTAGGAAAGAATGGCGATGCGCTTACCGGCCAGCCGGTCGAGGCTTTCCAGATTGCTGCGATCGCGGGCAAACAGAAACACCTTGCCCAGCGGCACGACGCCGACCACTTCGTTACCATTGGCCTGCATGAGGGGCGCCGCTTTGGGCGCTGCCATGGCCTTGATGGCACGACGCAGCGAATCGTAGCTTTGCAGGCCGCCGGCCATGTCGAGGCTGCCGGCAAAGGGCACCAGCGATCGGGTCCGCACGCCGGAGATTACGACCATGTCGCATTTGCCGGCCTTGAAATCGTTGGCGGCCACGGTTTCGTCGGTATACGCGCGGGCCTGGAGGGCGTAGCCCCAGTCCCGGGCCGCGACCGCATAGTCGGTGAACAGCTCGTAGACGAAGCCATCGGCCCCGACCGGGTCGAACACACAGGCCACACGGCTCGGCTGAGCCTGAGCGAACGCCTGTGTGCATGCAAGAACACACATGGCGAAAAGGCCACGAACAACGAATCGTTTCATCGGATACGTTAAGTCTCTATGTGAACAGTTGTACACATTAGAGTTGAAACGAGCCCAAGTCAACAACTGTTCACATCGTTGGCTGATGCGTTCTGGGGCCTGTTAAAGCGACCGCCAATCGTCGCGTTGCGAGGAATTCGCCAGGCTAGGCGCGAGGGCAGATGTTGGGTGAACCACCGACCGAGACGCAGTGCCGCATGGTGGATTTTCGAACGCACGTCGTTTGTACGCGGGCCCGTGCCTGATGATTCAGGGCGCGCGACCCGGCGTTGCAGCTCGCGCATTGTCTTGCACGAAAGAGGCCCGCGACGCGACAATTTCGATTGCGTTCACAGGCCCTGATACGTACCCGCTAGTTCGTACCCGCTGAGCGATCGCCGCGCCGCGAAGACGGCCTCGGCGCGCCAGTGGTCGCGGCCCGAGCGGGCCGCGACTACGCATTACATGGCTGCTTCGATACCGAGCTGGTCGAAACCCTTGGCCTGGTAATTTTCGCGGAACATGTCGCGCAGCATTTCGGCCTGCTTGTCGTAGGCTGCCTTGTCTTCCCAGGTGTTGCGCGGGTTCAGGATATCGCTGGGTACGCCCGGGCACTGCGTGGGCATGGCGAGATTGAAGATCGGATGGTTCTCGTACTCGGTGTTCTCCGGATCGAGATCGCCGGCGAGCGCGGCGTTGAGCAGGGCGCGCGTATGCTTGATGGAAATACGCTTGCCCACGCCGTGCGGACCGCCGGACCAGCCGGTGTTGAGCAGAATGCAGCGGGCCTTGTGGGTGCGCATCTTCTCGGCCAGGATTTCGGCATAGACCGACGGTTTCTGCGACATGAAGGGCGCGCCGAAGCAGGCGGAGAATGCGGCCTTGGGCTCGGTGACACCGACTTCCGTACCGGCGAGTTTGGAGGTGAAGCCCGATACGAAGTGATACATCACGTCCTTCGTATCCAGCAGCGACACCGGCGGCAGTACGCCAAAGGCATCGGCGGTCAGCAGTACGATGGTTTCCGGATGCGGGCCGCGCGCGCCGTCGGCGACGTTCGGGTTGGCCGACAGCGGATAGGATAGGCGCGTGTTTTCGGTGATCGAGCCGTCGGTCAGGTCGAGATCCTGCGGATCGGTGTCGGCCAAGGCCTTGCCGGGCAGCGGCGGCACGTTCTCGATGATGCAGCCCGGGGTGGACAGCGCGCCGGCGATCACCGGCTCCGCGTCCTTGTCGAGATCGATGAGCTTGGCGTAGCAGCCGCCTTCGAAATTGGATACGCCGTCTTCGGTCCAGGCATGTTCGTCGTCGCCGATCAGCTCGCGATTCGGGTCGGCGGAGAGGGTCGTCTTGCCGGTGCCGGACAGGCCGAACAGGATCGCGCCGTCGCCGCGTGCGCCCACGTTGGCCGAGCAGTGCATGGGCATTTCGCCCATTTCCGGCAACAGGTAGTTCATGACCGTGAACATGGTCTTCTTGACCACGCCGCAATAGTCGGCCCGGCCCAGTACCAGACCGATGCGATTGCGGATATCGATGATCACCGCGCGGTTGGACTTGGTGCCGTCGCGGGCCGGGT
>NZ_CAXGSH010000058.1:0-25072 GCF_964012375.1 uncultured Salinisphaera sp. | reverse complement strand
ACCCCGCCGGTATCGGCCGGCCGCCGCGACAGGCCATAGACGGTCCAGCCGCTGGCCGCGAGATGGGCGGCAAGATTACCGCCGACGATGCCGGTGGCACCAACGACGAGCGCGGTTCCTTTTTGCATGATAGAGCCTCTTGTAGCGATGCAGCAGGAGCTGCTTGAGTGACGTGCCCAGTATCCGGCCTGTGCGACTTGCTACAATCGATAACTTCGCAATTGGTTATTGCATGAAACGCAACGCACTCGATCTCAATGCCCTGCGGCTGCTGCAGACGGTGACCGAAACCGGCAGCTTCACTGCGGCCGCGCAACGAAGCCAGCGCTCGGTATCCGCGGTATCGCGGGAGATCGCCGCGTTCGAACGGGCGCTGGGCCAGCGCCTGTTCTATCGACACACGCGGGCGGTATCGCTTACCGAAGCCGGTCGGCTCTATCTCGACGCGGTGCGGCCTCTGGTCGAACAGATCGATACCGCCACCGAAACGTTGTTCAGCGACGAGGCCGAGCCGGCGGGCGTACTCAGCGTGAATGCACCGGTTGCCTTCGGCCAGCGCCAGCTCATGGCGCTCGTGGGCAGCTTTCAGGCGCGCTATCGCCAGATCCGGGTCGACCTGCGCCTGTCCGACCGCTTCGAGGATCCGGTACGCCGGGCCCACGACGTCACCTTCCGGGTCGGCCAGCCCGCCGACTCCGCTCTGATCGCACGTCCGCTCGCACCGATGCGCTATATCGTCGCCGGCGCGCCGAGCTATCTTTCGCAACACGCCGCGCCGCAAACCCCCACCGACCTGCTCGCCCATGCCTGTCTGCGTTACCAGGGCGACTACGGCCGCCAGCAGTGGTACTGGCGCTCACACGCCGACGCTGCCTATACGCCGCTGACCGTCGATGGCCCTCTCTATAGCGACGACGCTGTCAGCCTGCGTGAAGCCGCGCTGGCGGGCAGCGGCCTCGTGCTCTTCCCAAGCTGGTTGATCGACCGCGAGCTGGCCGCCGGCACGCTCGTACCGCTGCTCGAAGACTGGCAATGGGAAGTCACGCCGCAGCAACGATTGATTTACATGTTGTATGCCGAGCGCGAGCTCGCCCCGCCCAAGACACGAGCCTTCGTCAATCACGTGCTCGAACAGATCGGCGACCCGCCGCTCTGGGATCGCTGGCGGAGCGCAACCCGCTAACGCTTTCCCCTTGCCAGCGGCCGCCAACCAGGCGCGTTGCACGAGCGCGCATGAAAAGCGCCCGCCGCATCTGCCGGCTCCAGAAAAACGCCCGTAACGACAGGCGATGTGTTGCGCGCCATGTATTGCACCGGCGCGTGAAGCATCCTGCTATGATCCTCGGACGGGGCCGGGGACCACGGTATAAGCATGCCGCAGGCATATATCGCCATGGGCGCAGACACAGCGTCTTCTTTAGGCGCATGGGCGCTGTGGCTGAAAATTCTAACCGCGGGCGCGACTTTGGCGTTGACCGCGGTGCTGGTCGTGCTGACGCTGTCGTTATACAAGCGTCGCGACCAGTATGCGCCGACCGCCCTGCATTTCACGATCGCAAATTTCTTTGCCGCCGGCTATATCGTGGCCGATACCGTAGTCATCGTCGCGACGATGCTGGCTCGGGACGATGTGGTACAGCTCGCCTACCGCACTGCCATCGCCGTACTCCCGCTCGCGCTGGCGGCTTATTTCTTCGTTTACCGCTGCATGACGCAAGAGGGCTGGCCCGCGCGCCGGCTGCTCGTCGGGGTCTACGGCGTTGGTCTGTGTGCTGCCCTGTTGCCGTGGTTCGACAACGCCTATCTGGTGGTGGCCAGCGAACAGCTCACGATTACCCGGGCCAACATATTTCTCGACTACGGCGCGGGCGCGGCGCCCTTCTTCGCGGGCTGTCTGGCCGTGTTTGCCGTCGTCAGCTACCGCATATTGCGGCACGCCCCGGCCCGCAAGAGTGCGGGCATCTCGCTAGTAACCGGTTTCGGATTTGCCGTGTTCCTGCTCTGCGGCATACACGACGCCTTGCGTGAACTCGGCCTGTCGCTGCTGCCCATGGATACGCTGGCGCTGGCCGCCGTGCTGTTTCAGACCTTTGCCTGTGCGGTGATGGTCTGGCACTACTCGGTGACCCTCGGCGAGCAGCGCAGCCAATACGCCCAGCTCAGGTCTGTCACCGACCGCGCCAATCGCGACGCGCTGTCGGGCCTTTATAACCGCTGCTACCTTGAAGACTATATGGCCCGCGGGGGCGCGCAAGCTCGCGGCGGCCTGCTTTTCGTTGACCTCGATCACTTCAAGAAGATCAACGACGACTACGGCCATACAACCGGCGACCGGCTGATCCAGACGGTGGCCCAGTGTATGCGCGAGGCCACGCGCGAACGCGATATCGTGTGCCGCTGGGGCGGCGACGAGTTCCTGGTGCTGCTCGAGCTCGGGGCCGAGAACGATGCCACCAATCCGGCCATCGAGCGTCTCGTGCGGGCCCTCGACCAGACCCGTATCGATGGTATAGACGGCCTCAAGCTGAGCGCCAGCATGGGCTATGCGGAATTCGAGAAGGGCCAGTGGCGCGAAGCCCTGAATCGGGCAGACGTCGCCCTCTACGAGGCAAAGCGTGGCGGTCGCTGCCGGGTGAGTATCGCCAGTTAATTTCGCGGCCTGGTTACCGGCCTTTCCCCGCTTGCCAGCCCGGGCCACATGCGGCCTGCTAAACCACAGGGCAGACTGCAACATACCGGCAACGGACATTTCTAGCAGCAAACCAGGGAGCGCCGGCCGTGATTATCACCAGGGGAGCACGCATGCGGCCGATCAAGCCCAGCCAACCTGACGAGCAGGGCATTGGCAACACGAACTCGTTGCCGAATGTCGCTTGGCCGGCGAACATTCGGCGGCCGGCACGAGCATACGCATGAACGCCCCGATCGGTCCGGACGACTCGCTATCCTTTCACCGGCATCGGCGCGCGTTGCTGCTGGTGCTGCTCGCGTTTACCGCGCTGTTCGGCATTTTTTTCATCGTCATCAACTTCTTCGCCGGCAAATACATGTTGATGGCCGTCGAAGTCGCCGTCTCGACCTTTGCGCTGGCTCTGCTACCCGTCGTCCGGCGTACGCCACGTCTTCAACGCTGGTCTGTGGGGTATCTGATCGTACTGTATAGCGGTGTGAGCTATGCGCTGATCACGCCCGAAACCTCGGTATCGGTCTTCGGCTGGGTTCTACTCATGCCCGTGGTTGCGCATCTGTTGATCGGGCGTTTGTGGGGCGGCGTGCTATGCGCGGTATTCGTGCCGCTGGCAGCGGCGATCTTCATCTGGCGTTTCGGTACCGATCCGGTATTTGCCAATCCTGGATCGATCGCGAACATGGTTACGATCACCTGCTGTAGCTATCTGTTGTCGTACGTATACGAAGGCAGTCGGGGCGAGGCCGAACGCCGCCTGCGGCGTATGGCCTCGACGGATGCCCTGACCGGTTTGCCTAATCGCATCCGCCTTGAACAGATCTATGCGCGCCATATGACCGCCACCCGACTGCCAATGGCCATGCTCATGGTCGATCTTGATCACTTCAAACGCATTAACGACAACCATGGCCACCGGGCCGGCGATAAAGTATTACGCGCCGTAGCCAAGACCATGAAAGGACAGATGCGCGATGCCGATTTCGTCTTTCGGCTCGGTGGCGAAGAGTTCTGCATCCTGTTGCCCGACACGGATTTTTGCGCCGCGCGCCAGCTCGCAGAACGCACCCGCACCGCCATCGAAGCGCTTGCGTGTCACGATTGCGAGGTGGTGTTGCGCTTGACCGCGAGTATCGGTATTGCCGTCAGCCGCGACGCCGATGAGCCGCTTGATAACCTGCTCCACGCGGCCGATCAGAATCTCTACCGCGCCAAGCTCGGCGGGCGCAACCAAGTCATCGGTTGAGCGGTACGTCGCGAGTCGGCACGTTGCAGAACGGCTGCACTCCAGCTTGCGAATCGGCCTGTGGCAACGTAGAAATAGCACGTCTATTCGCTTGCGAGCCGGTCGTAGCCCATGAGTTATCGTATCGAAATCGACAGCGCCGATGGCCGTATCGACGCCCATGTTTTTACGCCCGCCGATGCGCCTGGCGCCCTGCCCGCGGTCATCCTCCTCACCGACATCGGCGGACTGCGCCCCTGCTATCACGAGAAGGCCCAGATCGTGGCCGACGGCGGTTATGCGGTGCTCCTGCCCAACGTCTATTATCGCCATGGCCACGGTGCGGTAGTTCCCGAAGGCAAGTCTTTTCGCGATGAAGACGTCCGTCCCACGCTGTTCGAATACGCCGCCCAGCTGACCCCTGCAGCACAACGCCAGGACTTTGCCGCTTGGCTATCAGCCGTCGACGACGCCCCCGAGTTCGATTCGGCTACCGTGGGTGTTGTGGGCTACTGCATGACCGGCGCCTTCGCCCTGCGCATGGCGGCCTGGCACCCGGAACGCATCACCGCGGCCGCGGGTTTCCACTCCGCGAATCTTGCCAAGGCAGACGATCCGGACAGCCCCATTCACGACGTGGAATCGATTCAGGCACAGCTATATTTCGGGCATGCCGACGGCGATACGTTGTTGCCACCCGACCAGATCGCACGGCTCGACCAGGCCCTGGCCGAAGCCGGCGTGCATTTCTGTACCGAACTCTACAAAGGCGCCGGCCACGGCTATACCGCAAAGGATGCGCCCGTCTACGACGCCCGTGCCGATGCCCGTCATTTCAAACGGCTATTGACCCTGTTCGAAGAATGTCTGGGCACGACCGCCTAGAACTTGCCGTGGCAAGGCTGGGCAGGCGCAATTGCGGGGCGTTCTTGAATCGAATCATATTGCGCACAATATTCATCCACGAATAACTCAGAAACAGGATCACGACATGGCAGTAGACAAGGTTCTTTATCGGGCCCAGGCCACGGCGACAGGCGGACGCGACGGCCGAGCAACGGGCGCCGACAACGAGTTCGATCTCAAACTGGATACACCGAAAGCGCTGGGCGGCGCCGGCGGCGACGGCACCAATCCCGAGCAGCTGTTCGCGGCCGGTTACTCGGCCTGCTTCATTGGCGCGATGAAGGTGGTGGCCGGCAAACAGAAAGTGTCACTGCCCAAGGACACGAGCGTGACCGGCGACGTGGGCATCGGGCCCTCCGGCGAGGCCTTCGGCATTGAGGTCACACTCAATATCTCGCTGCCGGGCATGGACAAGGGTGAAGCCGACAAGCTGGTCGAGGCGGCCCATCAGGTCTGCCCCTATTCCAACGCCACGCGCGGCAATATTGACGTCACGCTCGACGTTCAGGTCTAGCTCAGCCGACGTCAATACAATACGCGGTAAACGTGCGTCGCCGATGACGACGCGCGCCCCGGGCGGTTCGCGATCCACGAGCCGCCCGTTTTGTTACGTATTGTGCAGCGTGCGAAATCGCGCGATGATACGTTTTGAACTATCTGACCCGAATACGGAATATCCGGCTTCTTTGACGTTCAGTCATGGATGAAGCGATGAAAACGCACGCCTTTGCTCGTTCCCGAAATATCGCCGCGCTGTCGTTGACGGTGGTCGGCGCGCTTGCCGCGGGCACCTGGTGGTACGGTCAGCAGTCACAGGAGCCGGCCGTTCACGCGCCGCAGGGCTGGAGTGCTTCGCAACCGGGGCCGGTCGAACGGTCAGAACCCGCGGTCACAACGCCCGCGCCCAGCCCGGTGACAGAAATGACGCTGCGCCTCGACGGCGCGAATCGCCTCGTCGAGCATGAGCCTGCGCCGTCCCGGAAGACAGCAAAGCCTGCGCCCGCGGCCAAGAGCGTGGATGCTCAAACCAGCGACGCGTTTGTCGAGAACGACCCAAACGAGACACTGGACCTGAACGTCCAGAACGCATTCGACGCGCCCGATCATGCGGCGCGCGCTCAGGCCGCAGCCGCGACCACCAGGACCCGGCCCAACCCGCTGGATGTAAGCCAGTTTCAGAAGCAGGCGCCGGAAGTCGAAAGCTATAACCTGTTCAAGTCCGAATACGGCCTGCGTGGCTTCATGAAGCAGAACTGGATCAACCAGCGCGTCGCCCTGCTGGGTGGGCTTGGCCTGAATGACGACCGGCTGATCGAAAACGAAGACGACGACTTTCGCGACGATATCGCCTTCGGGATGGGGCTGATCGTCGCCTTTTAGGCGTGCTGTGATCGGCGCGCCCAGCCCGGCCCGAAAGCGCAGCGCGCGCGCCCGTTTCTACCGGCCCACGGCGGGCCCTCAGCGCTGAGCAGGCTGCGCGGACGTGAATAGCCGCAGCCCGATATACGCCATTGTCGACCCGCCCGAGGCCAGGCACATCACCGCGGCCATGGCCACGGCATCGCCGCCGAACGCGCCCACCGCCCAGGTCGCCACCGCGCCGCAGGAAAACTGCACCACTCCGAACAGTGCCGAGGCCGCACCCGCTGCATCCGGCGCCAGATCGAGCAAACCCGCAACCGTATTTGCGCCGGCCACACCGACCGTGGATAGCAGGAAAAACAAGGGTATCGCCACGCCCCAGAAGCCGCCGAATCCGGTCAGCGTGGTCGCCAGAAGCACCAGCGAACAGGCCATCGTGTTCAGCACGGCCACGCCCAGCAGCATGCGATAGCCGAGAAACATCACCAGCCGGCCGTTGCTGGCGGTGCCGATGAGCATGGCGAAGACATTGGCCCCGAAATAAAAGCCGAACAGGGATTCGTCGATCCCGAACTGTTCGATATAGACGAACGAACTGGCCGCGACGTACGAGAACAGCGCCCCGAACATCAGCCCGCCGCACAATAGAAACAGCGCGATCGGGCCGCGCCTGAGCAGCGCGAGGTATCCCGTGTACTGGGCCAGCAGGCTGCGATCGCGGATACGCCGCTGCGGCGGATGCGATTCCCCCAGCAGCACCGTCAACGCGACCAGACACATCAGCGCGTAAACGCAGAGCAGCCAGAAAATCCCCTGCCAGGCGGCGAATTTGAGCACCAGCCCACCCACAATGGGGGCCAGCAACGGCGCGGTGGCCATCACCATTACCACGAACGACATCACGCTCGCCGCCTTCGAGCCGTGGAAACGATCTCGTACGATCGCCCGCGACATGACCGGGCCGGCCGCCGCGCCAAAGCCCTGAACGGCACGCGCGGCAATGAGCATGCCGACCGACTCCGACAGGGCACAGGCGACGGAGGCGACCAGATACAGGCCGAGGCCGAAATACAGTATCGGCCGCCGCCCGTAGCGATCGGAGAGCGGACCGTAGGTCAACTGGCCGGCCGCCAGACCCAGGAAGAATAGACTCAGGCTGTACTGTACGTACGCCGGATCGACCGCGAACTCTCGAGCCAGGCCCGGCATCGCCGGCAGGTACATATCGATCGACAACGGCGTAACCGCGGTCAGCATGCCGAGTACGGCAATGAATACGAAATATGCCGCGCGGCTTTCGAGGGACGTGGCCATGCAGGCGGCTCCTTGGGATGCGGGGCGCCGGCAGCGCCGCAGGCGCGGCGGCAGGGTCAGCCCGCTGGGGCGCGCCGGATTATTAACCCGGCCCTAAAATAGATTATTCAATCGTTGATTTTTCGGGTGGATATCACGCGTGTGCGACAGCACACGCGCCACGGCCAACGGTCGTGAAGCCATTGGACGAAACGACGAACAGCGGCCGGCCTTTCGTTCCACGGCATTGGAAACTGCTGACGCAGTCAGCGGTTTCGGTGCCGGGCCAATAGGGCCGCGGCATTATGCCAGCCGGCATCGATGACGGCCACGGCCTCGCCCGGGCCATCCATGCCCGGATGCAGGCGCGTCAATACCCGCGCGGGCGGCATTTCCAGCGCGAGTTCGTAGCCGGCTTCGTGCACGATGCGCGCGCTGGCCGCCCAGTGCACGGTGCGCGCCATGTTGTAGATCAGATCGTCGCGAATATCGGCACCACGCCAGAGCCGGCGCCGCCGGTTCGCACTGAAATAGGCACAACTCGGGGCATTGAATACCGTATCGGCCGCCGCCTCGGCCAGGCGCTGCGCCGGGGCCTGGAGCAATTCGCAGTGCGACGGCACGGCCATGTCCAGGCGCTGTACGTGTGCGGCGCCCCGTTCGGTGGCTTTATCGGCCAGGCGTTCCAGCCCGGCGTCGCCGCCCGCGACCACGATCTGGGTATCGCTGTTGATGTTGCCGATATACAGCGGCGCGTCGTCACGATAGAGCTCGGCAATCAGTGCCCGAACCGTTGTTTCGTCGAGGCCGATCACCGCGCTCATGCCGTAGCCCTGCGGATAAGCCTCGGCCATGAGCCGACCGCGCAGGGCAACCAGGCGCAGCGCATCGGCATAGTCGATCGCGCCGGCGATCACGGCCGCGGGCCAGGCCCCGATCGAAAGCCCCATCACCGCGTCGGGCGCGCCTGCCTCGGCGACAAGATGCCGGGCCGCAGCAACGCCGGCAACGGTCAGAGCCAGTTGGACCGATTCCGTGCCGGCCAGCGCATCGTCCGTATCCAGCGCCGCCACTTCGCATTCCAGAACATCCGCACTTTCGGCCAATGTATCGCGCACTGCCATACTACCCGGCAGTTCTGCGAGCATGCCGGCGCGTTGGGCGCCCTGGCCGGCAAAGGTAAATACGACGCCCATGGCAATCAGCCCGCGGCCGTGTACGAGGCCCGCTGGTGGGGCACGGACTCTGCCCAGGGGTCGGCACAAAGAAAGGGCCCTTGATCACTTTTGACCAGCACCTTGTCGTGGTCGCCCGCCCAGTCGGCCAGTGCCACCCCGCCGGACGGCGTTTCCATCTGAATATCGCAGCGCGCCGCGAGCGCGGCCAGCGAGGCGACGATCCGGGCCGCATCGCGGCGGGTGAGCCGTTGCGGCAGCCGCAGCAGCACATCGATATCCGACGCGGCATGGCAGCTGGCTTCGCCGGTGGCGAGCTCGTAGCCGACGGCGCCGGTCAATCCCCAGCACTGGCCGTGCGCGTCCAGCGCGGCGGCCAGCGCCGGCAGTGCCGCGAGCGCCGGGATGGCCCGTCGGCGTTCTGCCGTGGGCTGTTCGATAACCGCCGCGCACTGCTCCGGCGTCACGGTTTTCATTACCTGTTCTGTGGCGATGGTCGTGGCGAAACGTTGATTGCGCTGCGCACCGCGTACGCCCACCGGCAGGCGGTCGCAAACGCGTGGCGCGCGCCGCACCACGAACGGTCCACCCCGGGCAACAATTGGGTTGGCCCAGGCCGGCGCATCATCGCCCGCGCGCTGCTCCACGCACCACAGCAGATCGTGCGGACGCGCCATCCCCTGGCTGGGCACCGCTTCGCTGTAACCGGACAACGCGCGGGATTTCAATCGCCGCTCCACTGCGCACGCAGGCGCTCGCGCACTTTCACCGACGCCGCCCGACCGTCGGCGTGCAGCCGCGCTGCCAAGCTGAAATCCTCGCCGATGTCGGCCAGCGCCCGTTCCAGGGTCTGGCGTATCCGGTCCAGATCCTCACCGCTTGGCCGGTCGGCATCGGCGACCGACACCCGGGCGAACAACAGGCCCAGGCGATCGAAGCTGGCGATGTCGTAAGCCATGGGCGTGATCGTTTCGGCCAGCTGTTCCACGCCTTCGACGGTACGCTGGGTGATTCGGGCGGCGGCTTGTTTGCCCATGGCATGAACCTGCACGCCGGCATCGTCGAGCGCGATCAATCGATTGGCCTGATAGCCATGGGCCAGAAACGCACCCGACATGGCCTTGCCCACGATCAGCGCGAGCACCGGATGGCCGGCCTCGCGGGCCACGGCATAGGCCTCGGCCGCGGCGGCCAGCGCCTGATGGATGCCGAAGGCTTCCTCGCTGCGCCCGTAGGCCTGGCTGGGCACATCGATGACCGCGACGATGGCGCGCTTTTGCGCTGCGCCGGCGTCGGCGGCCACGACCTGCCTGACCGCCTGGGCCAGCGCCCAGCCTTCGACCAGACCGACTTCACCGCCGCGCGCCCGCGGATAGGCGTTGTCGGCATCGGGCACGACCGCGATATAGCGCGCGCTGCGCTCGTCGATCGCGCCATCGACGACCTGCACGCTGGCCGGAAAGCCCGCAACGCGGGCGGCATTGTCGGTAAGCGCGGCGAGCCATGCCGCGCCCCGCGAGCCCTGCTCTTGTGTACTCATGACGGATCTCCCGAGCCGTGAATTTCCTGCGCCATGACCTCGCGCGCCCATGCGGCGTCGGCGCGGCGCTGGGTATCCAGAGCGCGCAGCCTTTCCAGATGCGCGTCCACCGCCTGGGTGCGAGCCAGATCGCCCACCGGTCGCGCCACCGCGTTGGCGACGGCGGCACGAATTTCGGCGCTGTCGTCGTCGCAGAGCGTATCCACGAAATGCGTGGCATGGCGCTGCGCGCCGCCGGTCAGGCTCCAGATCATGGGCCGATCGCGGGAGTCGAATTCGTCGACGCCGGCCTCCTGTTCTATGACCTGCGGGCCGTTGAGCCCCAGCCGGGCTTCGCGGGTGGCGATCAGCGTCGAGCACAGCCCGGCCGCGATCGACATGCCGCCGAAACAGCCCACCGGCCCGCTGATCACGCCAACCACCGGCACATGCTCACGCAGGGCAACGATCGCGGCATGGATTTCGGCAATCGCCGCAAGTCCGCAGTTGGCTTCCTGCAGGCGCACGCCGCCGGTTTCGAACAAAATTACCGGCACGACAGGGGTCTTGGCGCGTGCATCTTCGAGTGCGAGCTCCAGCGCGCCGGCGATCTTCGCCCCGCCGACCTCGCCCATCGAGCCGCCCTGAAACGCCGGTTCAATCGCGGCAACCACGACGACCACGCCGTCGATGGTGCCGCGGGCAATGACCACACCGTCGTCGGCCTGGGTCACGATGTCCTGCAGGGGCAGCCAGGGGGAACTCAGGCGTTCGAAGGGGTCGAGCAGTTCCCGCAGGCTGCCGGCGTCGACTAGATACTGCACCCGCTGGCGGGCGCTCTTTTCGACGAAGCTTTCGCGTTGCAATAGGTCTGCGCTGTCCATCATGTCCTCCCGGCGCTGGCGGCCTGTTCCATGGCCTGGGCGATACGCAGCCGCACCACCGCCGGCGTGGCGCCGAAGTCGTTGATCTCGAGCGCGACCGCCGGCTGATCGGCATCGGCGAAGATGCGATCGATCACCGCTGTCCATATATCGTTCACGCCGTCGACCGACGTGGTGATCGCTACCGTCGAACGCCCGTTTTGGGCCGGCTCCAGCAGCACTTCCAGATCGCCGGAGCCGACCACGCCGGCCAGCGCCCGCTTCGCGGCCGGGCCACCGGCCGGATAATCAAGCGATAAGCGTTGCATATTCATTCTCCTGGGCGGATTGTTCGCCATTGCAGCGCAGCGGCCAGTCGCGACCGGCCGCGTTTTCCAGTGCGTCGATAAGCAGAGTGGCCGAGAGTAGATCGGCGCTGCCGCCCGGCGAGGCATTCATAGATAATAGCTCGCCATCGAAGCGCGCGAGTTCGCGTGCCCC
Organism: uncultured Salinisphaera sp.; assembly: GCF_964012375.1. Taxonomy (NCBI): domain Bacteria; kingdom Pseudomonadati; phylum Pseudomonadota; class Gammaproteobacteria; order Salinisphaerales; family Salinisphaeraceae; genus Salinisphaera; species uncultured Salinisphaera sp. The sequence continues at coordinate 13,542 of NZ_CAXGSH010000058.1, read as the reverse complement.
GGCCCGCGTGCCCGCGCCGCCGCGCTCGATAATCGTTGCCGCCCCGCCCTGCACGCGCAGCAGACCGGCACGCCCGGCCCGGCTGAGCACGCAGGTATCGTCGAGCACGGTCATGATGGCGAGCAGCGCATTCAGTCGGGCGACGCGTTCGCTGCAGCCCGCCTTTCTTGCCCGACGCAGCATGGCCAAGCCGGCTTCGCGTATCGGCGGGAAACCGCGACAGGCCTCGCCGCGCGCGCCGGCGACCTGATAACGCTGTACGGCGCGCTGGCCGTTCGAGCGACGCGCCGGCGATACGGCCGGATCGTCGATGCCGGCCATTGCCGCCACTTCTGCCAACAGCGTATCCGCATGCCATCGACTCGGGCGGCGTGCCGCGGCCGACACGATCAGTCCCAGACACCAGATGGCACCGCGATGGGTATTGACGCCGTCGGTGGCAAGCATCATGCGTGCTTCGCTTTCGCGGCCAAGCAGGCCGAGCTCGGCACGCAGCGTGGCCGGGTCGTGTTCTTCGATGGAGGCAGCTGCCATGTCGTAAAACCCCACTTCGAGCGCATCCACCGAGGCATGCATGAGGGCGCGATTCATGTCCCGATGCGCGCCGCTGCCGCGGCGGTCCACCAGCCCCGGCTTGGGGGTGAGGTCCACTTCCGCGCGCAGCGCGTCGCTGGCCGCGCGCGCCAGCACGCCGGCCAGCGTATCGACACGTACCGATGCGCCTGTCGTTGCGATCGTCATCACCAGCTCCGAAAACGCGCCGGCGGCTCGTACAGCCCGCCGGACCAGTCGACCAGATCCGCGATGCTGCTTGCCGCGAGCTGCGAACGCGTGGCTTCGGTACGGCTCACGCCCAGATCCTCGGGCGTACGGACCTTGCCCTGCTCGCGTAAACGTTTGGTCGTGGCTGCGTCGGCGCTTAGACCCAGCGGCGTGACGCCGGCGACCGCCGCGATCATCGCCCGTCGTTCGTCCAGCGATTCGGCCATGTAGAGATAGGCCAGGCCTTCTTCGGTGAGCAGATGGGTGGTGTCGTCGCCATAGACCATGACCGGCGCCAGATCCAGGCCGGCTTTCTCGGCCACGGTGACCGCGTCGAGGCGGTCCACGAACGTCGGTTTCAAACCCGCCTGGAAGGTTTCGACCATCTGCACCACCAGCTTGCGCCCGCGCGCCATCGGGTCGGTGCTGGGGGCGAGATCGGCCCAGGCCGGCGTGGCATGGCGACGCCCGCGCGCGTCGCAGCCCAGATTGGGGGCGCCGCCGAAGCCGGATACCCGCGACGTGGTGACCGTCGAGGAGTTCCCGTCGCCGTCCATTTGCAGCGTGGAGCCGATGAACATATCCGCGGCATAGTGGCCGGCAAGCTGACAGAACGCCCGATTGGAACGCAGCGAGCCATCCGCGCCGGTGAAGAACACGTCCGGCCGGGCCGCGACATAGTTTTCCATGCCCAGTTCGGTGCCGAAGCAGTGCACCGTTTCCACCCAGCCGGATTCGATCGCCGGAATAAGCGTGGGGTGGGGATTGAGCACCCAGTTCTTCACGATCTTGCCGCGCAGACCGAGTTTTTCGCCATAGGTCGGCAACAACAGTTCGATGGCCGCGGTATTGAAGCCGATGCCGTGGTTGAGCGACTGCACGCCGTGCTCGGCATAGATGCCCTTGAGCGCCATCATCGCCATGAAGATCTGGACGTCGGTGATATGGCGCGGGTCGCGGGTGAACAGCGGCTCGATATAGAACGGCTTGTCGGCCTGTACGACCACGTCCACCCAGGAGCCAGGGATATCGACACGGTCGAGCTGCGATACGTCGTCGACGATGTCGTTGGCCTGGGCGATGACGATACCGCCCGAGAAGGCCGCGGCTTCCACCAGCGCCGGCGTGTCTTCGGTCGAGGGCCCGGTATAGAGATTGCCGTCGCGGTCGGCCTTGAAGGCGGCGGTAAGCACGACCTTGGGGATCAGGTCCACGAACAGGCGCGCATACAGTTCGATATAGGTATGGATTGCACCCACCTCGATCGTGCCGTCCATCATCAGCGCGCCGATACGATGGCTCTGGGTGCCGGAAAAAGCGAAGTCCAGTTTGCGCGCGATGCCTTTTTCGAACACCGCCAGATGCTCGGGCCGGCCGACGCTGGGCTGGATCATGTGCAGATCGTGGATGCGCTCGGGGTCGAGCTCCGCCAGCGCCCGCGACAGGAAATCGGCCTGCTTCTGGTTGTTGCCCTCCGCGATCACCCGATCGCCCGGCGCGATGAGCGCATACAGGGCATCGGTGATGCGCTCGGCCGGCAGCTGTTTGCCGGTGAGCCACGGCGCAACCTGCCCGATGCGGGCCTGCTTGTCGTCGCGGCGCGTTGTCCATTGGCGTTGTGTCATAAGGGGTCCTGGCTTGCGCGGAGCACGCTCACGTTAGAATGCGCTACGCACCGGTTCAATAAACCTGTTGTTTGCTTCGTTAACGTGGAACGGCAACGTCTCGGGGAATACCTGTGAGCAGCGATGAAATCACTCTGCGCAAACTCGAGATCTTTCTCGTGTTCATGCGCGAACGCCATCTGGCGCGGGCCGCAGAGGCCTTGTCGTTGTCCAGCGTGTCGGTGCACAAGGCCATCCATTCGCTGGAAGCCGCCGTGGGCTGTCCGCTGTTCGCCCACCGCAGCCGCTCGCTCGAGCCGCTGGATTCGGCCTTCGTGCTCGAACGCCACGCCAGCGACATCATCGAACGCATCCAGCGCAGCGTGGACGATACCCGCTCGGCGGCCGGCATCTCGCCCAGCATCTTTCGTATCGGCTCGCTCTACTCGCTCACCGTTGCCGTGGTGCCGCGCATCATCAACGCGCTCAAGGCCGAGGTGCCGGACTGCGATATCGAGCTGGTACTGGGCTCCAACGCCGATCTCGAAGACAAGCTTCAGGCCGGCGATATCGACGCGGCGCTGATCTGCGTGCACGAGCTGAGCCGGCGTCGACATCGCATCGTCAAGACGCTGTTCGACGACGAAATCCATCTTGCCCAGGCCGCCGATGCCAAGTCCGCGGGCGATGCGCCGGTCGACCTGCGCCGCTACGACGGCGAGCCTTTCGTGATGCTGTCGCAGGAGTTTTCTACCGGACGCGACAGCTATCGCATGTTTCTGGAGGCCGGCATTACGCCTCGCGTAGCCCTGCGGGCCAACGACATATTCACGCTCACGAGCCTGGTCAAGGGCGGCGTGGGCCACGCCCTGCTGCCCAAACGCATCGACGACATCTACCCCGGCGCGCTGGCCTTCTCGCCTGTCGTCGAGAATCAGCGCGTCACCCAGACCATCGGCCTGTGCTATCTGAAGTCGCGGCGCGCGGATGAACGCATCGCGGCCCTCGAAAAGGCCGCGATCGCGGTCACCGGCTAGCACGCCCGCCTTAGCCGCCGAGCAGCGCACGCACCACCAGATACAGCACCGACGGCCCCAGCAGACAGCCCAGCCCGGTGTAGAAGGTCGCGGTCATCGCGCCGTAGGGCACCAGGCGCGCATCGGTGGCCGCCAGGCCGCCAGCCACGCCGCTGGTCGTGCCCATCATGCCGCCGAAAACGAGAGCGGCCGACGGATTGTTGAGCGATATCGAACGCGCCACGGCCGGCGTGATGATCATCACCGAGATGGACTTCACCAGCCCGATGGCGATAGAGAGCGCGATCAGGTCGGAGCTGGCACCGATCGCGCTGCCGGTCACCGGGCCGACGATATAGGTCGCCGCCCCCGCGCCGATCGTGGTGACCGATACCGGGTCGGTATAGCCGAACGCATAGGCAATGGCCCCACCCAGCGCAAACGGCATGATGATGCCTACGAACAAGGCGACCACGCCGTTGAGGCCGGCCTTGCGCAGCTCCTCCACGTCGACGCCGAAGGCCGTGGCGACGATGGCGAAATCGCGCAGCATCGAGCCGCCCATCAACCCAAGGCCGGAAAACAGGGCCACGTCGGCCAGCCCGTCTTCGCCGCCGGTCGCCACCCCGCCGATATAGGACAACACCAGCCCGGCCGCGATGGCGATCGCGGAGCCGTGAATCCGCCCGCCGGTGAGGTGCTTGGATACGAGATTGCAGACCAGCATCAGCAGGCCCACCGCCGCAAAAGCGGTAATCAGGCCGTTGCTGGTGAATACGTCAACGAGGCGTTCATGCATCGCGATCACCCCGCTCGGTTTCGATATCGTCCAGGGCCACCGCATACTTGCCCTGGCCCAGACGCGCAATGACCGGTACCAGCGCAAAGCTCACGGCCACCACGGCCAGGCCGCCCACCAGAGCGACCGGGCCACCGGTGACCGCGCCCACCACGTTCTGGCTGGCCGCCATGGCCACCACGATCGGGATATACAGCGAACTCCAGAATTCGACGCCGCGCCGCGACGAGGTATCCAGGCAACCGGCTTTCTGTAGCCGGTAAACCACGAACACCAGCAGCAACATCGCAAGGCCTACGCCGCCGACGTTCGAACTCACGCCGATGGCCATGCCGATGAGCTCGCCGATGATATTGCCCGCGAGCATGCAGGCGGCCAGCAACGCCACACCATAAATGATCATGGCTCCTCCTCTCGTTGTGTCATTTTCGTTGTACGACGAGTGAACGACAGCCGCGTGCGCCCAATCAACGAATACTGTGTTAAGCGTCTTAGCCTGAATATAAATGCCTCGCTGAATCAGGCGCTTGGAAGACCGTACCTACGACGATGGTCATAGGAAATACGCGCATTCGAGGCGATACCCGACGGTCGTTCGCCACGCCAACGCGTGGAATCAACGGTTCGGTATCACGCCGACAGGGGCTGCCGCCCATGAGCCGATCCGCCCCGGGCGCGGGCACGCAGTCTTTATCGGGGGCACCGGGCTTGGGGATTCGGTTCGGGGGATTCGGCCCTGGCGATATCGGCTTTCAGCACAGCAATAAAGATTGGCGCTGTGGCCAGCCTGGATGACGATCTTCGGTTGGCGACGAGAAGATGGCGCAGATGCGGCCGTGCCTCCGCCCGCGCTGGGCGCGACGCCGATGGTGCGCTGCGCTTATCCGGCCGAGAGGAAACGAGCTATTGGCTGCCTTCATCGCGTCGGGCGGCTCGGGGCACAGGCGGGGCACAGGCTTTTAGCCGGCCCACGGCGCTCTGCGGCGCGATACCCGGCACCGGCATCGCGGCTTGAAGCCGAAGCACGATGGCACGTCTGCCTGGGCCACACCACCCTGGCCTTGCGAAACGCATTAATTACGCGCAAGAAAAAGGCCGCTCGATGAGCGGCCTTTTTGCAGACTGGTGGAGCCGGGCGGAATCGAACCGCCGACCTTCGCATTGCGAACGCGACGCTCTCCCAACTGAGCTACGGCCCCAGATTCTGTGCCCGCATCCCTGCGAGCGAGCGGCGTATGATAGCAGGCTTATGCCTGTTGCCAACCCCCTTTTTTCTGCAAAGCCGCAAAGCCCGCCACGAGCGGATTTCGCGATCTGGGTGTTCGCCAAGACGCCGATCGTCGGCCAGTGCAAGACGCGCCTGGCGCGCCAGCTCGGTAACGTACGCGCGACGCGGCTGTATCGCGCGATGCTTGAACACGCGGTGGCCCGTGCCTGTGCCCTGGCGCCCGGCCGGGTGACGCTGGCCTGTTCACCAAGCCCGCGCCACCCCATGTTTGTACGTCTGGCCGCGCGTTATGGCGTCACACGACGGCGCCAGGCCAATGGGCCTCTCGGCTATCGCATGGCCCAGGGCGTACGTCAGGCCCTGCAAATGAGCGACCGGGTGATCCTCATGGGCACCGATCAACCTGAGCTTGAAGGTTCTTGGCTGGATCAGGCCCTCGCGCAGCTCAGGCACGGCCACAGCGCATGGCTAGCGCCCACACACGACGGCGGTTACTGGGCGATCGGGCTATGCCGGGCCAACGCCCGCGTTTTCCGTGGACCGGCGTGGAGTACCTCGCGGGTGGCGCGAACTACCCGAACGCGCGCTCTGGCTCTGGGGCTCGATCTCGAGCGCCTGCCCGCGCGCCGGGATATCGACGAGGGCCGGGATTGGCATCAGCTATCGCGGGGGCTGCGCGCCCCGCTGGCACGGGCGGCGAGCATGCCGGGGCTCGGAGCGCCCGGACCTTCTTACGATCCGGGCGAATAGCCGCCGCGCCACGCAGGCACGGCACGGCACAGGAGGCGCTCTTAGCCGGCTTCGGCGGCGCCGTTGCCGGCGCTGGCCTGGCGCACGCTACGGAAATAACGATCCAGCCATTCGTTCAGGTCGGTAAACATTTGCGCAATTTCCTGCTCGCCCGGTGCCTCGTCGGCGTTATCGAGTTCCACCGTGATCACCGGGATGCCCTGCATACGCGATGCATAGTTGCCCAGCGAACCGGGATAGACGCCCAGGCGATGCAGATTCAGGCTCCCCATCTTGCGCGGCGCGGGAAAGTCGCCGTCGTAGTCGAGCAGGCCGTACGGCGCATGCAGCGAGATGATCACATCCGGCTTGAACTCGCGAACCTGCTCGGCCAGCCACTTGTTTTCCGGCTCGCTGCCCGCGCTTTCACCCGGGAAACGACGTTTTTCGAAGCCGACGCGGCGCCAGTAATCGCGAGACTCCTTGGCCCAGCCGGCGGTGGGCAGATTGCGGTTGAGATCGACACCGTTGGCGTTCACACGCGTCGGCGGCTCGTGGAAAAGACCGTCCGGGTTGAGCACCGGCGCAACCTGCCACGCATACGGCGTGCCCTTGTCGGCGATGATGTTCATCCAGCTGAATACCGTGCCGACCGAACTGAGTTCATCGCCGTGGGTGGCGGCAATCAGCAGAACCCGCCCCGACTGGGATTGCTGCTTGGAGGGCTCGATCTTGCGCATCACCAGCGGGCGGCCGTTAACCGACTTGTGGCCCGAGTCCGCGAAAGCGCCGGACATGCAGTCCGAGGTATCCACACCGTCCACGCGCTCGGCAAGCTCGCGACACCAGCCGGCCACCACATCGCTCGGCGGCATGTTCGCGCCGGCGAGCTGGACGATGCCCTGACGGCCGATGAACTGCAGATTGGGCATGAACTGCGGTGGCTCGGGCTCGGGCGCCGACTCGTTGGCGGCCATCTGGTCATCGCCCGGTTCTTGTGGACTCTCGATGCGGGCGTCGGCAGAGGATTCCACCACCTCCTTGTCGGGCTGGTTCTGTGCCACCTGTTCCGGCGCGCTGGCCTCCGGCTCGGAGCCCTCATCGGAGAAATTATAGGTGACCAGTACGGTGACCAGTGCCACCAGCACCATGCTGCCGATCCACCCGGCGACGAGCACCTTGGGATTCGGATTCGCGCCGCCCTGGGCGCTGCCCTTTTTCTTGAAAGATCCGTTAGCCATGACAGTCAGCCGTGCCGGCTTTGTGCGGTCACCGTATCCTGCGCAAGCGCATCGGTGAGGAAATCAAATGCGTCATCGACCGAGTCTGCCCGATAGAACAGGTCGATGTCGCGCTCTGCTATCAGCCCCATTTCCACGAACACATCGAAATCGATGAGTCGATCCCAGAACTTCTTACCATAGAGTACAACCGGGATACGCGGCTGTTTGCCGGTCTGTATCAGTGTGAGCATCTCGAACAGTTCGTCCATGGTGCCGAAGCCGCCCGGAAATATGATCAGCGCCTTGGCGACGTTCATGAACCAGAACTTGCGCATGAAGAAGTATTTGAACTCGAAGTTCAGCTCATCGCTGATATACGCGTTCGCCCCCTGCTCATGCGGCAGCTCGATATTGTAGCCCATCGACAGATCGCGGTTGACGTCCGCCGCCCCCCGATTGGCCGCTTCCATGATGCCCGGCCCACCGCCGGTACACACATAGTAATGGGAATCGGCGTCGTGTGTCTGCATGGTCCAGCGCGTCATTCGCGCTGCCAGCTCGCGGGCTTCTGCATAGAAGTCCACGGTATCGTCGACCGGATCGGGTTCGATCGGACGCAGACGCGCCGAGCCCCAGAATATCAACGCACGATGCACATTGAGTTCTTTCAACCGCGCTCTGGGTTCGAGATATTCGGAGAGAAGGCGCAGCGAGCGCGCCTCATCGCTGAGCATGAACTCAGCGTCTTCATAGGCCTTGGTCATTCAAACCCCGGTGAGGTCAAATCGTCGTGTGCCGGATTCGGCGCTCGCGCGAGTATATCAGCGTGAAAACGGCCGCCGGCGATCTGTGCTGACATGAATCAATTCGTCATGTTTCAAACGATGGTTGAATTGTTTGCGATCGGACCTATAACAGGACGTAATACTAGGCACAGCCATCGCAATCGCTGTGCCGCACCAGTCAAAGAGGGATAGCACCACATGCGAATGGACAAACTCACCAGCAAGCTCCAAAGCGCTCTCGGCGAGGCCCAGAGCCTGGCCGTGGGCCGTGACCACAACGAAATCCAGCCGGTGCACGTCCTGCTGGCGCTGCTCGATACCGAAGGTGGCACCGTGCGCCCGCTGCTCGACGGCGCCGGGCTGGACGTGCGCGACCTGCGTAACCGCCTGCTCAAGGCGCTCGACGATCTGCCCACCGTGGGCCAGGCCACAGGCGACGTGGGCGCGAGCCAGGCGCTGGTGCGCGTACTCAACCTGTCGGACAAGCTGGCCCAGAAGCGCGGCGATTCGTTCATCTCCAGCGAGCTGTTCGTGCTCGCCGCGCTCGAGGACAAGTCCGAAGCCGGCACCATCCTCAAGAACGCCGGTGCCACCCGCGACAAGCTGACCGCACAGATCGACAAGATCCGCGGCGGCGAAAACGTCGACGATGCCAACGCCGAGGAGCAGCGCGGCGCGCTCGACAAATACACCATCGACCTCACCGAGCGCGCCGAACAGGGCAAGCTCGACCCGGTGATCGGCCGCGACGAGGAAATCCGCCGCGTGATCCAGGTGCTTTCGCGCCGCACGAAGAACAACCCGACCCTGGTCGGCGAGCCGGGCGTGGGCAAGACCGCCATCGTCGAAGGGCTGGCCCAGCGCATCATCAATGGCGAAGTGCCGGAATCGCTGCGCGACAAGCGCGTGCTGGTACTCGACCTCGGCGGCATGATTGCCGGCGCCAAATACCGCGGCGAATTCGAGGACCGTCTCAAGGGCGTGCTCTCCGACCTGTCCAAGCAGGAAGGCCGGATCATCCTGTTCATCGACGAGATCCATACGCTGGTGGGCGCCGGCAAGGCCGAAGGCTCGATGGATGCGGGCAACATGCTCAAACCCGCCCTGGCCCGTGGCGAGCTGCACTGCATCGGCGCGACCACGCTCAACGAATACCGCGAGAACATCGAAAAGGACGCGGCTCTGGAACGTCGCTTCCAGAAGGTGATGGTCGACGAGCCGGATCTGGAAGACACCATCGCCATCCTGCGCGGGCTCAAGGAACGCTACGAAGTCCACCACGGCGTGGATATCACCGACGGTGCGATCATCGCCGCGGCCAAGCTGTCGCAGCGCTATATCACCGATCGCAAGCTGCCCGACAAGGCCATCGACCTGATCGACGAGGCGGCCTCGAAGATCCGTATCGAGATCGATTCCAAGCCCGAAGAGCTGGACCGGCTGGATCGTCGTCTCATCCAGCTCAAGATCGAGAAACAGGCGCTGTCCAAGGAATCCGACGAGGGTTCCAAGAGCCGGCTGGATAAGCTCGACGAGGAAATCGACGAGCTCGAACGCGAGTATTCCGATCTGGAAGAAATCTGGAAATCGGAGAAAGCGTCGGTTGCCGGTGCCGCCAACAAACGCGAAGAACTCGAGCAGGCCAAGAAGGAACTCGAGGCGGCCCAGCGCGCCCGCGATTTCGACCGCATGTCCGAGCTGCAGTACGGGCGTATCCCGCAGCTCGAACGCGAACTGGCCGAAGCCCAGGCAGCCGAGGAAAAACCGGCGGCCACCAAGCTGTTGCGCAACAACGTCACGGACGAAGAAGTCGCCGAGATCGTGTCACGCTGGACCGGCATCCCGGTCAATCGCATGCTCGAAGCCGAGCGTGACAAGCTGCTGCGCATGGAAGACTCGCTGCACGAACGGGTGATCGGCCAGGACGAAGCGGTCGCGGCGGTATCCGACGCCATCCGGCGTTCGCGCTCGGGATTGTCGGACCCGAACCGGCCGATCGGCTCGTTTTTGTTCCTCGGCCCGACCGGCGTGGGCAAGACCGAGCTGTGCAAGTCGATTGCCACCTTCCTGTTCGACAGCGAATCGGCGATGGTGCGTATCGATATGTCCGAGTTCATGGAAAAACACTCGGTCGCGCGCCTGATCGGTGCGCCGCCGGGCTATGTGGGCTATGAACAGGGCGGTTATCTCACCGAGGCCGTACGCCGTAAGCCCTATTCCGTGATCCTGCTCGACGAAGTCGAGAAGGCGCATCACGATGTGTTCAACATCCTGTTGCAGGTGCTCGACGACGGGCGGCTTACCGACGGTCAGGGACGCACGGTGGACTTTCGTAATACCGTGATCGTGATGACCTCGAATCTGGGCAGCCAGCTCATTCAGGAGCTGTCCGACACCAGCTACGACACCATGCGCGAATCGGTGATGGAAGTCGTTGCCCAGCACTTCCGGCCCGAATTCATCAACCGTATCGACGAGTCGGTGGTATTCCACCCGCTCGGCCAGAGCGAAATCCGTTCGATCGCCAGAATCCAGATGCGCGAACTGCATCAGCGCCTGGCGGAACGCGAACTCACGCTCGAGGTCAGCGATGCCGCGCTCGACAAGCTCGCCGAAGCCGGTTTCGACCCGGTATACGGCGCACGCCCGCTCAAGCGATCGATCCAGACGCTGGTGGAAAACCCGCTCGCCAAGCGAATACTGTCCGGCGAGTTCGTGGCCGGCGATACGGTCAAGGTCGATCTCGGCGAGGACACCGCGCTGCATTTCGACAAGGCCGCGTAACGAAGGCGGCCAAGCCGAACTCACCCGCGCCTACGGTTGTAGCGCGGGTGAGTTTTTCATGCAGGCCGTTTTACCTAGCGCCAGGCCGAGAACGCCAGTGTCCCTCTGACAGCAGCCGCGTGGGGCCCGGTCACAGTTCGGCGATCGTTTCCCGCATGCGCTTGCGCATCTGAGCATCAGGGAGTTTGCCGTAGCCGGCATGCATGTTATCGCGCAGGTGTTTCGGGTCGCTGGTGGCCGGGATCACGGCGGTGACGCTTTCGTTGGCAAGCACGTATTTGAGCGCGAACTGGGCCCAGGAGAAGCAGTCAAACTCCTTCGCGTACTCGGGCAGCGCCTGGCCCCGGGTCTGGCCGAATATGCGGCCGTCGTTGAAGGCGCGGTTCACCAGCACCGCAATGCCGTGGTCGGCGGCCAACGGCAGCAGTCGTTTTTCGGCATCGGGCGTGATGATCGAATAGTTGAACTGGACAAAGTCCATGTCCTTGGTCGCCATCTGGTGCTCCAGCTCGTCGAAGGCGCTGGTCAGATAATGGGTGATGCCGATATAGCGCACCCGCCCCTCTTCCTTGAGTTGTTTGAGCGTCGCCCACTGGTTGTCCAGACCAATGAAATTGTGGATCTGCAGCAGATCGATCGGCTCGCCCAGCGCATCGATGGAGGCACGAAACTGGTCCAGCGTCTGCTCGCGACTGCGCTTGCGCACCTTGGTGGCCATGAACAGCTGGTCGCGCACGCCGGTTTGCCGGGCGATATCGCCGATATTGGTTTCGGCGTTGCCATAGGACGGCGAGGTATCGACCAGCGTGCCGCCCATGGCCACGAACTCCTTCATCACCTCGGCCAGGTCCGCCTGCGTGGCGGGGTCGCGGGTTTCGAAGGAACCGGACGAGCCCATGCCGATAACCGGAATCTTTTCGCCGGTGGCCGGGATTGCGCGTTGGCGCATGGCCTGGTCGGCGGCTTCGGCCTCGATCTGTGCAGCCAGCGAAAGCTGCCAGGGCATCGCAGCCAGGCCGGCCCCGGCCACGCCATAGCCGAGCACGCGACGACGGCTGAACGGCTTGTCGAATATCGAATCATCTCGGCTCATAGTCCACCTCGGTGCGGTTGGTTTGGGGTGTGTTCGTGGTTTGCCTGTTCGCGGGCACGGCGTGCGCGCCCGAGCATGAGGCCGCATAGCGCCCAGAGCGTTGCCAACGGTACCGCGGCGAAGGCCAGCGCCGACAGGCCGAGCCCGACGGCCGATAAACCGGTGAAAAGCCAGCCGCTGGCTGCATCGCCGCCGCGATAGACGACGGTGTCGATGAAGTTCTTGGCCTTGTACTTGTCTTCGCTGCTGACCACCGAAAACAGCATTTCGCGGGCCGGCTTCGTGATTGCATAGTTGCCGGCACGCCGCGCCACCTGGAAGACCACCAGCACCGCGAGCGTGGGCGCCACGCCCAGCGCACCGAAGCCGGCCGCGACCGCGACGGGAATCATGGCCAGGGCGATCGGCAGGCCCAGCCAGGCCACCAGGCGCGCCGTGGCAAAGAACTGTAGTGCCAGGGTCAGGCTGTTGGTGGCAAGGTCCATCGCCGCGAACACCTGGGTACGCTGTGCGCTGTCGTCGAAGGCGTTCTCGACGATGCGTGCCTGTTCGAAATACAAGAACGTGGACAGCGCCGAATAGAAAACGATGAACACACAGATGCCGAGCAGGTACGGCGAGCGGGCCACATGGGTCGCGCCGGCCCATACGCTTTCACTGCGCACGCGCGCGGCGGGCGGCGCGCCGCTGCGACCACCGGTGCACTGCATGACCTGCAGCGCACAGACCACCGCCGCAATCAGCAGCGCCGCCGACAAAGGCAACAGATTGACCGGCCCGAGGTATTCGACCAGCAGCGTGGTCAGGCCCGGGCCGGCGATGGCGCCGAGACTGCCGCCCGCCGCAATCAGGCCGAACAGACGCAGCGCCTGGGCCTGGTCGAACATGTCGTTCATCACGCTCCAGAACAGCGAAATAACGAACAGGTTGAATACGCTCACCCATACGAAGAACGCGCGCGCGACCCAGGTGGGCGCGACCTCGGCGCGCAGCAACAAGAAGAACACCAGCAGGTTGACGACGAAAAAACCATAGCTGGCGATCACCACGCCGCGTCGGGAAAAGCGCGCCACGGCCCAGCCAAAGGCCGGCACCACCGCCAGCATGAGCAGGAACGTGGCCGAGAACACCCAGGCCAGCGCGTCTACCCCGCCCTGGATGCCCATCTCATCGCGCAGCGGGCGCAGGATGTAGTAGCCGCACAGCAGGCAGAAGAAATAGGCAAACGACCAGGCCACCGGCCCGAATTCGCCGCGCTCGAGCTTGAGGGCCCGTGCAAGCCGGCGGGTCATATCTTTGCCTGCTGAGAGAAGGTGTTGTGCATACCGCCTGCCGCGATTGAAAGCATTAGTAATAGACCTTACCTAGGGAAGCTCTGCACAACCTGTCACGGTCGCGCCGGCGTGCTTTGCGCGTGATTGACAGACAAGTGAGAGCGTAGCGTGCCCAAGCCAATAACAAGTGGCACGGTAGCGAACACTGACGCCGATCAAGCGCGCGCAAAGCCCCGGCCCGCAAG